>CAYWGE010000063.1:0-8841 GCA_964457215.1 uncultured Pseudomonadota bacterium | reverse complement strand
TCTTGGAGCACGACGACGCAAACCGAGCCTTGATGGGTGCAAACATGCAACGTCAAGCGGTTCCTTTGCTTCGCACGGAAGCCCCTTTGGTGGGAACCGGCATTGAACGAAAGGTTGCTGAAGATTCGGGTGTTACCGTTGTTTCAAAGCGCGATGGTATTGTCCAAAGTGTGGATGCTACTCGTATTGTGGTAAAGGCCGACCGCGTTTCTAAGAAAGATGTGGGCTCTGAAGTAGATATTTATAACCTCATTAAATACCGTCGTTCTAACCAAAATACTTGTGTGAATCAAAAACCCTTAGTTCAAATAGGTGATCGCGTGAAAAAGGGAGACATCATTGCCGATGGAACTTCTACCGATCACGGTGAGCTCGCCCTTGGTCAAAACGTAGTGGTCGCCTTCATGCCTTGGGGTGGTTACAACTTTGAAGATTCTATCTTAATCTCTGAGCGCTTGGTGGCGGATGATATTTTCACCTCTATTCACATCGAAGAGTTCGAATGTGTGGCTCGAGATACTAAGCTTGGTAAAGAAGAAATTACTCGCGATATTCCAAACGTCGGTGAAGAAGCACTTCGAAATCTTGACGATTCCGGAATGATTCGCATTGGTGCTGAAGTCAATCCCGGCGATATCCTAGTCGGTAAAATTACTCCGAAAGGGGAAACTCAACTTTCTCCCGAAGAAAAACTTCTCCGTGCTATTTTCGGTGAAAAAGCGGGCGATGTAAAAGATACTTCGCTTCGAGTTCCTCCCGGTGTAGCGGGAATCATCATCGATGCCCAAGTATTTTCACGTGAGGGTGCTGATTTAGATGATCGCGCAAAAGATATTCAAGACAAGGAAACTGGAAAACTTTCGAAAGATCTTCAAGATGAAATCCGCATTATTCAAGAATCGACTGCTAAAAAGTTGAAGCCTTTACTCTCGGGTAAAGTCTCCACCAGTAAAGTGATCGATGATAAAACCGATAAAATTTATCTCGCAAAAGGTAAATCTGTTACCGAAGATGTGCTTTTGAAAATGCCTCCTGAGAAGTGGAGTGAAATTACGGTTTCAGGTGGAGAAGATCTTGAAGGCGAAATCCAAGAAATTTTAGATGCGATGGAAGAGCAGGTGGATTTCGTAAAAATGGTCTACGACCAAAAAATGAACAAGCTCCGAAAAGGCGATGAACTCCCACCGGGTGTCATTAAGATGGTAAAGGTTTATGTGGCAATTAAACGTAAGCTTTCCGTCGGAGACAAAATGGCCGGGCGTCACGGAAACAAAGGGGTTATCTCGCGTATTCTCCCTCAAGAAGACATGCCTTATCTCGAAGATGGAAACAGTGTGGATATTGTTTTAAATCCTTTGGGCGTTCCTTCGCGTATGAACGTCGGACAAATCTTAGAAACCCATTTGGGTTGGGCCGCAAAAGGGTTAGGGCAAAAAATCCAAACTTATCTCACGAAAGCGTTTGATCAGGATTCTTTCAAGACTTTCTTGAAGAAAGTCTTTCACTCTAAGACAACTCATCAACTGTTGGACGAATGCAGTGAAAAAGAACTCCGAAAAATTGCTATTGATCTTAAGAGTGGTATTTTTATGGCATCCCCTGTTTTTGACGGGGCAAAAGAAGAAGAGCTGAAACAAATGCTCGATCTAGCTGAACTTCCAAAATCGGGCCAAGCCCTCTTATTTGATGGAAGAACCGGCGATGCCTTTGAGCAAAATGTCACGGTAGGTGTCATGTATGTGCTCAAACTCCATCACTTAGTCGATGATAAAATTCATGCACGTTCGATCGGTCCTTATTCGCTTGTGACCCAGCAACCCTTGGGTGGTAAGGCGCAATTCGGAGGCCAGCGCTTAGGAGAAATGGAAGTCTGGGCGATGGAAGCTTACGGTGCGGCGTATTCTCTTCAAGAGTTCCTCACGGTGAAGTCTGACGATGTCGTGGGTCGTACTCGAATGTATGAAGCGATTGTCAAAGGTAGCAATACGCTTGAACCAGGGCTTCCCGAATCGTTTAACGTTTTAGTTAAAGAACTACAGAGTTTGGCGTTGAATGTCGAATTGATGGAAGGCAACTAGTACGAGTAGGGGCGACCCGCCGGGTTGTCCGACCAAAAATATTTAAGGCAAGGAGAATATCTTGGATATTCAAAATTTTTTCGAAAAACCTAAAGATCCTCTTTTATTTTCAGCGATGAAGATTTCGCTCGCTTCTCCTGAGATGATTCGTTCATGGTCTCATGGTGAAGTGAAAAAACCCGAAACCATTAACTATCGTACGTTTAAGCCCGAGCGCGATGGTTTGTTTTGTGCAAAAATCTTTGGTCCTGTTAAAGATTACGAATGTAATTGCGGTAAATATAAACGCATGAAGCACCGAGGAATTGTGTGTGAAAAGTGCGGTGTTGAAGTTATTCAATCAAAGGTTCGTCGTGAACGGATGGGTCATATCAATCTTGCCACCCCTGTGGCGCATATTTGGTTTTTGAAAAGTTTGCCTTCTCGTATTGGAACTGTTCTGGATTTAACCTTGAAAGATCTAGAAAAAGTTCTTTATTGCGAATCTTATATTGTGACCGATCCCGGAAACACCACGCTTACAGAAGGGGAAGTGCTCTCCGAAGATAAATTCCAGAAAGCTCGCGAAGAATTTGGTGCAACCTTTGTCGCCCGAATGGGCGGAGACGCCGTTTTAGATTTGCTGAAAAAATTTGACTTAGATGAGCTTGCCAAAAGACTTCGAAAAGACATGGATAAAACCTCTTCGGAAGCCATCAAAAAGAAAATTGCGAAGCGTTTAAAGGTAGTAGAAGCCTTACGTGATTCGAGTAATCGTCCAGAATGGATGATGCTTGAAGTCATTCCCGTTATTCCCCCGGATTTACGTCCCTTGGTTCCCTTAGAGGGGGGCCGGTTTGCTACCAGTGATTTGAACGATTTATACCGTCGTGTCATCAATCGAAATAATCGTTTGAAACGCTTGATGGAGCTCAATGCTCCCGAAATTATTATTCGTAACGAAAAACGCATGTTGCAAGAATCAGTCGACGCGCTTTTTGATAACGGACGTCGAGGCAAGGTCTTCACAGGTCCCAATCGTCGCCCATTGCGATCTCTCTCCGACATGATCAAAGGAAAGCAAGGTCGTTTCCGTCAAAATCTTTTAGGAAAACGAGTCGATTATTCGGGACGTTCGGTTATCGTCGTAGGTCCCGATCTGAAACTTCATCAATGCGGTTTGCCTAAATTAATGGCCTTAGAACTTTTCCGCCCTTTTATTTATCAAAAGCTTGAACTGCGTGGTTATGTTTCCACCATTAAAAGCGCGAAAAAGATGGTAGAAAAACAGCGCCCTGAGGTGTGGGACGTCTTAGATGAAGTGATTAAAGAACATCCCGTTCTCTTGAACCGTGCGCCCACCTTGCATCGCTTAGGCATCCAAGCGTTTGAACCTATTTTGGTTGAAGGAAAAGCCATTCAACTGCACCCCTTAGTTTGTGCCGCATTCAATGCGGATTTCGACGGTGATCAAATGGCTGTGCATATTCCTCTTTCGGTCGAAGCTCAAATTGAAGCACGCGTTTTGATGATGAGTACCAACAATATTCTTTCTCCTGCCAATGGTAAGCCTATTATTGTCCCCACCCAAGATATGGTCTTAGGGCTCTACTACATGACTCGTGAGAAAGTGTTTGCAAAAGGTGAAGGAAAAATTTTCTCCAGCCCTGAAGAAGTGCGCATCGCCTTTGACAGTCAGGTCGTTGAATTGCACGCGCGAATAAAAGTTCGTATGCAAGGAGAATTGACCGAAACAACTGTGGGAAGAGTCTTGCTTTATGAAGTAGTCCCTCATGTGCTTCCTTTCCAAGCGATCAATAAAGTTATGGATAAGAAAGCGGTCGCCGATTTGATCGATAAAGTTTATCGCCGCGCCGGGGATAAAGAAACCGTCTTGCTTGCGGATCGATTGAAAAACACCGGATTTTATTATGCGACCAAAGCCGGAATTTCTATTTGTATCGACGACATGAAAATTCCCAGCGGCAAAGAAAAACATATTTCAGGCGCTCTCAAAGAAGTGAAAGAAGTTGAAGATCAATATACCGAAGGGTTGATCACCGATGGTGAGCGTTACAATAAGATTGTCGATATCTGGGCTCAAACGACTGAAAACGTGGCTACTGAAATGCTCAAAGAAATGAGTGTGGAAACAGTCACCAATGAGGCAGGTCAATCGAAAACCATGCCATCGTTTAATCCCGTTAACATCATGGCAGATTCTGGAGCCCGCGGATCCGCACAACAAATGCGTCAGCTAGCAGGAATGCGCGGACTGATGGCCAAACCCTCGGGTGAAATTATCGAAACCCCCATTACCGCTAACTTCCGCGAAGGGTTGACTGTTCTTCAATATTTCATTTCGACTCACGGAGCTCGAAAAGGATTGGCCGATACCGCGCTAAAAACCGCGAACTCGGGTTACCTCACCCGACGTTTGGTCGACGTGGCTCAAGACGTTGTAATTACCGAAGTGGATTGTTCTACTTTAGATGGTATTGAGATCACTCCTCTTGTTGAAGGGGGAGAAGTCATCGAGGGTCTGGGAGATCGTATCTTAGGACGAGTGGCCTTAGAAGACATTCACGATCCTTATACCAATCAAGTCTTAGTAAAAGCCGGAGATGAAATCGATGAAGCAAAAGTAAACTTGATTGAAGACTCAGGTTTAGAAAAAGTAAAAATTCGTTCTGTGCTTACCTGTCAATCACGCCGAGGAATTTGTGTAAAATGCTATGGTCGTGATTTGGCCCGTGGTCAAATTGTTAACTTGGGTGAATCGGTCGGTGTTATCGCCGCTCAGTCCATTGGTGAACCGGGAACTCAGCTGACCATGCGTACCTTCCACATTGGGGGTGCGGCATCTCGTCGTGCGGAACAATCAACTCTTGAAAATCGCACTGAAGGAACAGTTCATTTTCACAATGCCTCCACCGTTCAGAATAAAGAAGGCACTCTGACTGTAATGAATCGACACGGAGAAGTCAGTATTGTCGATGATTCAGGCCGTGAACGCGAGCGTTATAGCTTAAATTACGGAGCAAAACTTTTGGTAAAAGAAGGTCAACGCATTGCTCCCGCAACCATGATCGCAGAGTGGGATCCTTATACAATTCCTATTCTCACCGAAGTTGATGGTGTGGTGAAATATGGAGATATTTTAGAAGGTGTGACCATGCAAGAGATGGTCGACGAAGTGACAGGGCTTTCGCGTAAAGTTATTATTGAATCGAAGCAAACCGATTCTCGTCCTCGTATTTCGATTAAAGATGAAGGGGGCACGACCAAACGTTTACCGAACGCGACGACCGAAGCGCGTTATCTTTTGCCCATCGGTGCCAATATCGTTGTCGCCGAAGGTGAAAAGGTAGTGGCCGGAGATGTCATTACAAAAATTCCCCGCGAAACCACTAAGACAAAAGATATCACCGGAGGTCTTCCTCGAGTTGCGGAATTGTTCGAAGCCCGCAAACCTAAAGAAGCCGCCATTATCGCCGAGATTGATGGTGTGGTTGGTTTTGGTAAAGACACCAAAGGCAAACGTAAAGTGATCGTCACTCCCGAAGTCGGCGAACCTAAAGAATACCTGATTACTAAAGGAAAACATATTGCCGTACGTGAAGGGGATCGTGTGAAAGCGGGCGAACCGTTAATGGATGGTTCTGCGAACCCCCATGATATTCTCCGAGTCTTGGGCGAAAAAGAACTCGCTAAATATTTAGTGAATGAAACTCAAGAAGTGTATCGTCTTCAAGGTGTAAAAATTAACGATAAACACATCGAAGCCATCGTGCGCCAGATGTTGCGCCGAGTGCGAATTAAGAATCCAGGCGACACCAATTTCTTGATTGATGAACAAGTTGAGAAGCATCTTTTCGAAACAGAGAATGAAAAGGTAAAAGCAAAAGGTGGAAAGCCTGCAGTCGGAGAAGCAATGCTTTTGGGAATCACCAAAGCCTCTCTTTCAACCGAAAGCTTTATTTCAGCGGCCTCTTTCCAAGAGACTACACGGGTTCTGACTGAAGCGGCTATCACCGGTAAAATCGATGATCTGCACGGCTTAAAAGAAAACGTAATTATGGGGCGCCTTATTCCCGCAGGGACCGGTCTTAAGAAATACCGGGACATGAGGGTGACCGTGGAGGATCTCGAAGAAGTGGACATAGAAGAGCGTAAAACAGGCTCTCTGTCGTAACCCCCGCTAAAATCCTGACCATTTAGTCAAGATTTAGCTGTAAAGGACTAATTCCTCTAAAAATAGGGGGAATTCGTTGACAGTCCAAAAAGATTTTGATATGAGACCCGCTCTTTTTGTCTGAGGGTTTCAGAAGTCTTGTAACCTATTGGAATAACTCAATTTTGGAGAAATGATAAATGCCAACGATTAATCAGCTTGTTCGTCAAGGACGGCAAAAAGTTGTAACTAAAACAAGCGCACCGGCTTTAAACTCTTGCCCTCAAAAAAGAGGGGTTTGTGTGCGTGTGTATACGACAACGCCTAAAAAACCAAATTCTGCTCTACGAAAAGTTGCACGTGTCCGCTTAACGAACAATGTTGAAGTGAGTAGTTATATTCCCGGAGAAGGGCATAACTTGCAAGAGCACTCTGTCGTGTTGATCCGCGGAGGACGTGTGAAAGATCTTCCAGGTGTGCGTTATCACATTGTGCGGGGAAGCTTGGATACTCAAGGTGTGGCAAAACGTAAACAGTCTCGTTCCAAATACGGCGCTAAGAAAGCCTAGAACAAGGAAAATTTTATGTCTCGAAAAGGTAATATTCCCAAAAGAAAAGTAAACCCAGATCCAAAATATCATGACAAGCTTGTTTCAAAATTGGTCACCAAAGTCATGATTCAAGGAAAAAAGAGTCTAGCTGAACATGTGGTGCATGGAGCTTTTGGTATTATTCAAGAAAAGATGAACGATGATCCTTTAAAAGTTTTTAAGCAAGCTTTAGAGAATGTAAAACCTGTTTTAGAAGTGCGTTCTCGCCGAGTAGGCGGCGCTACATATCAGGTGCCTATGGAAGTGCGTCAAGATCGTCGTGTTTCTTTGGGTTTACGTTGGTTAGTTTCTTACTCTCGCAGTCGTGGTGAGAAAAATATGGAAAGTCGACTCGCCATGGAAATACTCGATGCATTTAATAATCGAGGAGCTTCCATTAAGAAGCGAGAAGATGTTCATAAAATGGCAGAAGCCAACCGCGCTTTTGCTCATTATCGTTGGTAAGAAATTTTTTATGTCTCTGGAGCGAACCCGAAATATTGGAATCATGGCCCATATTGATGCGGGCAAGACGACTACGACAGAGCGTATACTTTATTATACTGGGGTGTCCCATAAATTAGGAGAAGTTCACGAAGGTACGGCCATCATGGATTGGATGGTTCAGGAACAAGAAAGAGGGATTACAATTACCTCGGCAGCAACCACTTGTTTTTGGAAAAACCATCGCGTGAATATTATTGATACTCCGGGACATGTTGATTTTACGATTGAGGTAGAGCGCTCATTACGTGTGCTCGACGGGGCGATTGGGGTTTTTTGCTCAGTAGGCGGGGTAGAGCCTCAGTCCGAAACAGTTTGGCGACAAGCCAATAAGTATGGGGTTCCCCGGATTGCGTTCATTAACAAAATGGATCGAATTGGCGCTGATTTTTATCGTGCTGTTGAAATGATGAAAGAGCGTCTGCAGGCTAATCCTCTTTGTGTTCAAATCCCTTGGGGTGCTGAGGATCAGTTTAAAGGAATTATTGATCTTGTTTCAATGAAGGCTTTAGTTTTTGAAGATGCTTCTTTGGGGGCGATTTATCACGAACAAGAAATCCCAGAAGAGTATCAGGAAAAAGCAGAAGAGTATCGTTTAGCGCTTTTAGAAACCTTGTCTGAGTTTGATGAAGCCTTGATGGAAAAATATTTGGAAGGCAAGGCGATTACCCAAGAAGAGATTAAGGCTGTTATTCGCAAGGCAGCTCTGGCAATGAAGTTAACGCCGGTATTGTGTGGGGCTTCTTTTAAGAATAAAGGGATTCAGCAGCTTTTAGATGCGGTGATTGATTATTTACCCTCGCCGCTGGATATCCCTGCAGTAGAAGGCTCTTTGCCAAGTGATCCAGAGGCTAAAGTAATTCGTAAGGCAGATCCTAAAGAACCTTTTTCTGCTTTAGCTTTTAAAATCATGAGTGATCCATTTGTGGGCCAGTTGACTTATTTTCGGGTTTACTCAGGCCGTTTGGATTCAGGATCTCATGTTTATAATTCGATCAAAGATCGAAAAGAAAGAATTGGGCGCTTGTTGAAAATGCACGCCAATAAGCGAGAAGAGATTAAAGAAGTAGAGGCGGGAGATATTGGTGCAGCGGTTGGACTTAAATTTACGACAACCGGAGATACCCTTTGTGACGAAGCAAAGCCGGTGATCTTAGAGCGGATGGAATTTCCTGAGCCGGTTATCTCGATTGCTATTGAGCCGAAGACTAAAGCAGATCAAGAAAAGTTGGCTCAATCACTACAGCGCTTAGCAATGGAAGATCCTTCGTTTCGCGTGAAGATTGACGAAGAAACGGGGCAAACTTTAATTTCAGGAATGGGCGAATTACATCTTGAAATTATCGTAGATCGATTGACTCGTGAATTTAAAGTAAATGCAAATGTGGGTAAACCCCAAGTTGCGTATCGCGAAACTTTACAAAAGCTCACAGAGGGTGAAGGAAAATATATTAAGCAAGCGGGTGGGCGTGGTCAGTATGGGCATGTTTGTTTAAAGGTTGAGCCTCTTGAAAGA
>CAYWGE010000062.1:1242-8850 GCA_964457215.1 uncultured Pseudomonadota bacterium | reverse complement strand
TACCATCAATCAAAGCACATGGGATGAATCGGTAAAAAAATGGGGAACACCTCGGCTAGCAAATGGAAAAATCGCGTCGTCACAAATTTTAGCGATGGGAAAACTGGGAGGATTTGAGCTCAATTACAGCTCCGACATCGACCTTATTGCTCTTACCGAATCGGATGAAGGAGAAGCCGGCTCATTAAGCCTACATGAATTTTTCGTACGCCACATTCAAGAAGTCACAAAGAAAATGACCCTCCAAACGGCTGAAGGCTTTCTTTATCGAGTAGACTGGGATTTACGTCCCGAAGGAAGAGCCGGCACCCTCGTTAATTCGATGGCCGCCATGGAATATTACTACACCAACTTTGGCGCTGACTGGGAAAGACAAGCCATGACCAAATGTCGCCCTATTTCGGGAAATACCCAGCTCGGAGAGAGTTTTTTAAAAATGATGGAGACCTTCGTTTATCGCAAATATTTAGACATCGATAGTCTGAAGCGGATTGTAGAAATGAAAAATAAAATCCGTGATCAACTGATTCAAAAACCCAATCATGGCTATCATGTCAAACTAGGAATCGGTGGAATTCGGGAAGTAGAATTTTTCCTGCAAGCGCTTTTTCTGATCTATGGCGGCCGTATGCCTGAGCTACGTACCACCAATACCTTGGAACTTCTACACCGTCTCTGCCAAGCTAAACTGATTGGGTTGACAGAAGCCCAAAAACTGGAATCCGGATATTTATTCTTAAGAAAACTAGAACATCGCCTGCAATTAATAGAAGAAGAACAAACCCATTGGCTCCCCCTAAATGACAGCGAACAACTCAAAACAGCCCGTCGAATGGGTTATGACAATACTGATGACACCCAAGCTCTCACAAGCTTTCAAAATGACCTCCAGAGATATACCTCTCAAATTCACGAGTTATTCGAAAATTTATTTGCGGAAGAAGAACAAATTAAAAGCCCAGTTTCATTTCCAGATCCCCTCCAGCCCCTAAGACAAAATTTGCAAGCACGCCTTAGCAATTACACAACCTTTGAAGATCAATTGGATGAAATACGCTACTTTAAAAAAGATGAATTGAAGAAAATAGCTTTACTGGAAAATAACCCAACCACCCCACGCGTAGAAATTTGTCGCCAGCTTTCTTTAGTGGCAGAAGCCATTGCAGCTGAAACCTTAAAAATAGCCAACCAATCATGCCGACAACAGTTTGGAGAACCTCTTCATAATGGCAAAGAATCCATTTTATCGGTTATGGGTATGGGAAAAATTGGAGGCAGAGAAATTAATTATCAATCGGATTTGGACCTCATCTTCATTTATTCCGAAAAAGGAGACACCCGTGGCCCCCAGGTGATTACTAACGGAGAGTTTTTCGCCCGTGTGGTTCAAAAATTTATTTCCACGCTCTCGCTCACAACTCGCGCAGGCCAAGCCTACGACGTGGATACAGAACTACGCCCTTCTGGTAACGCGGGACTGTTAGTCATTAGCTTAGAAAGCTTTATCGATTACCAAAAAAACGCATCACAAATTTGGGAACGCCAGGCTCTTTTACGCGCCCGTCCTTTCGGGGACCATCCCTTCGCTAAATTAATCCGCAAACATTTAGACGCCTTACTATTCTCAGAACCTTATCCCGAAAACATAAAACAAGAAATGAATCACCTGCGAGGACGAGTCGAAAAAGAAATCGCCAAAGAAACCTCCGGCTTCCTTGATTTTAAAGCTGGTTACGGCGGCATTATGGACATTGAATTTATTCTACAATATTTCCAATTACGGAAAGGGCACGAGCTAGAATCCTTACGCGATCCCAATACTTTTGATGCTCTAAAAACGCTTTACGAAAAAAATATTCTTCCTCTTACAGAGGGGACACTCTTAGCCGAAGCCTATGATTTCTACCGTAGCTTAGAAGCAAAAATTCACCTCAAGCTTAATCGAAGCATGAGCCGCATCAATCGTAACTCGCCTTTGTGGGAAGCGCTAGCCACAGATTTGAATCTTGACAATGGACCAAGCTTACTGAAACAGTATGACTCCTACAGCAAAGCTGTACGAAAAATATATGAAAGGATTTTTTAATGCTGTCTTCTGTCCTGAACATTCTTAAAAATAGAAAAGAAGACGTGGAAGCATGGCTTACTAACCAATGGGGAAGTATTCCAGCACTTCCTTATCTCTCTTGTGACCTCCGACATTCCGGGCATAAGATTGCCATCGTCGATACTAATTTGTTTCCAGCTGGTTTTAATAATTTGTGCAACTCCTTTTCCAAAGCAACATCAGAAGCCTTTAAAAATTATTTTTCCAATTTTTTTCCTCAAACAAAAAAAATCCTCATCCTGGGTGAAGACCATACACGAAATAAATATTATCTTAAAAACTTACTGCATTTAAAAAACTTAGTGCATGCCGCTGGCTTTGAAACGCATACCGGTATTCTAGGAGAAAGTTTAACCACCCCGCAACTGACGGTAGATATCGAAAATGAATCTTTTCTTTTGGAAAAAATAACGCGTCATCAAAACAAGATCATGGTCGGCAATTTTACGCCTGATCTTATTTTATCCAATAACGATTTTTCGACAGGATTCCCGGAAATACTTCAAAACATCGAGCAATCCATTGTCCCTTCTCCAGATATGGGCTGGTTTAAGCGGACCAAAAAAGGACATTTTGAAGAGCTGGAAAACATCCTCAATCATTTTGGTAGCACCTTTCAAATAGACCCTTGGTTTTTATTTCCCATCACAGACAGCGCGGATAACGTCGACTTAACCGATAAAAATTCTCTCCAAAACTTAAGTGTTCAAGTAGAAAAAGTTTTGGACCGTATTAGAGAAAAGTACCGACAATATAACATCAGCGACACACCCTATATTTACTTGAAAAACAATTCAGGCACTTACGGCATGGGATTATCAACCTTCTTTTCCGGAGAGGAAGTTCTTAGTTTAAGTAGCCGCACACGCAACAAACTGAGCTCATCTAAAGGTAAAGCGGCCATTACAGGATATTTGATTCAAGAAGGTGTTCCAACGGTTGATTTTTACAGTGAATACCCCATTGAACCCGTGATTTATGCGGTAGGAAAAAACGACATTGGCGGGTTCTTCCGTATTCATGAATCCAAAAATGAATACGAAAGCCTTAATGCCCCCGGCATGAGTTTTTCTTGTCTCTGTCTTCACAAGCTAGACGAGCCTCACGAAGGATTTTTCTTACAATGCACTCAAAAAGAACAAGTGGTCACTTTGTCACGTTTTCTAGCACGACTAGCGGCTTTGGCTTCCGCAAGGGAGCTTAAAAAAATTCAAGGCACCCGATAGTGCAAAAATAATTCATCCTTATTTCTTTTTACTGAAATTAATTTGAGATTTTTAATTTTCGCTAAACCATTTCCCGAAATAATCGAAGGAGACTCCGTATCACCCACAATTTTAGGACAAAGAGTGACATACATTTCGTCAATCAAACCGGCTTTTAAAAATTGATAAATTAACTTCCCTCCCCCTTCAAGCAACAGTGTCTTCACCCCTTTTTTTGCCAACTGATTCACAATCCATGAGGGTTTAATGGCTTGAGGGGAATAAAGAACCGGACACGGAAAATTTTTGGGAACTCTATCAGCATCGGTAAGAAATAAGGGGCGGATACCGGGATGGTTAATATATTGACGATCTAATTTAAAATTCATCGTATGTGAAATAATTACATTCCAAATCTTCTTCTTCGGGCTGATTGAAGCCTGTGGCGCATTGCGGAAAGTTTGCCCCCCCACGAGAACGGCATCCACCCGCTTACGGATAGAAAGCATGAGCTGACGATCGGCTAAAGAGCCCAAAAAAATATGCCGATCCGCATAACGGCTGATTTTTCCGTCTAGCGACATGGCGGTATTAGTGATAATTTTCATTCTTTGGCTCTTTTACAACTATAAGTAACAGAGGACCCCTCTGGCATATCCACAGGAGTTTTAGTGAGATGAATGGTCACTTGCTGAATAGGAAAACGCTCCATTAAAAGATCCGCCACCCCCTCAGCCGCTGTTTCTAACAGACGAAACTCGCCACCTTCCAAATACTCTTTCAAATGCTTTGAAACAACAGCGTAATCCAGAACAATAAAATTTGGATCGTCACGGTGTTTTTGAGGAATAGGAGGAACGTGCGCTTCAAATTCTAAAGATAACATTTGACGCACCGATCTCTCTGGCTCAAAACAGCCGATATGCACTTGAAAACGAAAACCCTTAACATACATCACATCGTAGTTCATATTTGTTTCTCGCAAAATTCTGCATGAAAGTCAAAAAACAGTAGTGGGTCAGTTTGAAGTTTAATGAAGAAAAAAATCGTCATCCCGGCATGCCTTAAGCCCCAATGGGGCAAGCCGGGATCCATTTTAAAATTGATTTAAATGGATACCGGCTAACTACCGCCGGTATGACTAAGGTAAAATTTCAAACTAATCTCCTACCCAAAAAACGATAGGCTTTTTACTTATTTTACCTATAATTGCCACTTCAAATGAAAAACTCGGGAGCAAGCTCCCGAGTTTTTCAAAAGGATAAAACACAACAGCATCCGACTAAGGGGGTCATCATGCTTTGTTTCAAAAATACCGCATCCAAATTATTTCTGTGTTTAAGCTTTGTCTGTTTTCTCTCTTCTTCGACCAAAGCCGCCGATTGTACACCGGGAAACTTTAATGCCAGCACCGGCCAAGACCCCTGTACGGCCTGCGAAGCGGGAACTTTTTCCGATACGCCCGGCGCCACTGAATGCCAGCCGTGCGCTGTCGGCAGCTATCAGGATACCCCCGGATCTTCCTCGTGTTCAAACTGTGCAGCGGGAACTTTTATAAATTCTGAAGGCTCAACTTCTTGCATACCCTGTGACATCGGAACTTTTTCCGATGAAGCCGCTTCTTCTTGCACCGATTGTGCCGTAGGCACTTTTGCAGACGTGCCCAATTCAAGCAGTTGCACCGATTGCGAAGCGGGAACTTTTCAGGACACTACGGCTGCTTCGTCCTGCATTGCATGTGATGCCAATACTTTTTCACCCGCAGCCAGCAGCTCTTGTGAAGCCTGCGCCACTGGTTCTTACTCCGATGCCGGATCAAGTGCCTGTGCGTCTCTATGCGGTGATGAAATTACCTTCACCGATGAAGATTGTGACGATGGAAGCACAGATGATCTTGATGGCTGTGATTCCACTTGCCAATATGAAAATTACACCGACTTAGCTTCTACTAATTCGGACGTTGATTTTTTCAATTTGCAGGTTAATAAAAACATACTTGTTGAAGCCCCACTCTCAGCACAAGAGTTAACTAACTGCACCTGTGCCTGGGCCGTCTCGCCAACATCCACAGCTCATTTAACAGGTTCAGATGAATGTTCTTTAGAAATGAAGATGCAAAGTTTAGGACAAGCCAACTTAAGTTTAGAGGTTACCTGCACAGATTCGGGACTGACCAGTTATAATCAAACTTTACTCATCACTTTGCCAGCCGCATCAAACTCACAAGGCAGTTGTCAATTAAACAAAAGCAAAGGCAATGTCTCTCTCTTCCTTCTTACTTTCTTCTCTTGGTTCATTATCACCCTAGGGTGGCGACAAACAAGAAGACAAAAAAAGAATTGAAGAAGTAAAATCATTGTCCGTTTTCCAAAGAGACAAAGTCTGACGTAAAAATTGTTGGTCGTTTTCATCCAATTTTTTTGACTTGGCTTGGATACATAGTGTTTCAAAATCATGTTTCACAGCATAATTCAAACTTTTGTAAGCGGGCCTATAATCCGGATTTGAACGAAGTAAAGCCGCCCATTCTCCAATAGCTCTGGCTTTTTGGCCGGAACCATAATGGGCCAAAGCAAGATTATACCGGATCTCCACACGCCGAGGAGCTCCTTCAAGAGCCTGCTCAAAAAAGGAAATAGCTTCATCAAAAAAACCCAAACGGGCTTTCATATTTCCTAAATTATTTAAAGCCTCCGGATAATGCGGATTAGAACGCAAGGCCTCTTTATTGTGGTAGAAAGCACCGTCGATATCCCCTTGAGCACGCAAAGCGTCGGCTAAATTCGTATGAGCTAAAAAATTATCCGGATTGATTTGAAGCGCATGCGAGAAAAGAGTTTCGCTGTTTTTCCAATACTCCAATTCAATTTCTGTTTTGACGGTGAAAAACACCAACAAAATTCCCAAAATAAAACCCGTCATTTTTTGCATACGTGGTTTAAGTAAGCTTGCAAACCCACAAAGAGCGATGGCTAAGCCAATATGAGGCAAATAAGTCCAACGATTTGCCAAGGCTTGCCCCCCCACTTGCAATAAGCCAATCACGGGAAACAGGGCCAATACAAACCAGATCCAGGCAAAAAATAACCATGGAAATTTAATACGATTGTAAAATACAAAAATAGAAATACAAAACAAGATCACAAAAGCCATCACTCCAACAGTAAGAGAATGATGCTCAAAGGGATAAAAAACAGACAGTTTATCCGGCCAAATTGTTTTGCCAAGATAAGTCAGGTATCCAACGCACGCTGTATTAAAACGATCGAGGAGAGAAAAAGAATGAAGGGTGCCCAAAGCCCCTTCCTGTTTTTGCGCCCAAAGAGTGATGAGGCTGGAGAGAAAAGAGATAATAAAAAAAGGCGTCATCGCGACGCTTCGCTCAGCGACGTTGCTGCGATCCATCGTCTTGAGTGGCCAAAAATCCATGAGTAATAGTAATACAGGTAAAACCACGAGTGAAGGTTTTGCCAAAAGCCCAAGAATGAAAAAAAGGAGAAGGTAACCATAATCCCGCGCTTTCCGGCTGACAGAAAATCGGATATACATCAACATCATCAGCAAACCAAAAAACAGACTCAGCACGTCTTTCCTTTCGGATACCCACGCCACCGATTCAATCCGCAAAGGATGAAGCGAAAAAAGAGCCGCCATCCACCAGGCCAGTACTAAATTCCCAAAGAGACGATACAACAAAAAGAAAAGAAGAATGGTATTAAGTAAATGAAACAACAGATTAACCGTATGATGAGCCCCAGAATTTAATCCAAACAATTGTGAATCTAATTGATGCGACAACCAAGTCAGGGGATGCCAATGCCCGCCTGTGGTTGTCGTAAAAGCCCAAAGGGTGTTGGCCCAGCTTAATCCACTACTCACATGCGGATTGGCTGTGACGTACACATTGTCATCAAAATTGATAAAGTCGAAATAGATCGCACGAAAGAAAACGACTCCTACCAAGACAACCATGAAAAATATCGCTGTCACCATTGGCTCTTGAGAGCCAACATTCACTCTTCCAATTGATTTTAATTTTAGTTTGAACATATATTAAAAAATGGATTTATCAGTCATCTTGCCTGCCAAAAAAGAAGAAGCGACCATTCAAACTTGTATCACACGAATTTCGGTTCTATTTCCCGAAGCAGAAATTCTTGTCGTCGATTCCGGTTTGGATAATACTAAAAAAATTGTAGAAAATCTTAAACCGTTCACTCGGCATTTGCATTACATTCTTTCCAAGCCCGATCGAGGCAAAGGAGACGCCATTCAATGTGGGCTTAGCAAGGCCAC
>CAYWGE010000062.1:0-1232 GCA_964457215.1 uncultured Pseudomonadota bacterium | reverse complement strand
ACAGGAAAAATCATCGTCCAACTGGATGCCGACTTACAATTTATGCCAGAAGATATCCCTCACTTGATCGCCCCCATTCTTGAAGGCAAAGCCGACATGACATTAGGCAGCCGTTTCATGGCTCAATCCATCCGCCACAAAGGAAGCACACCTTTTTTCAGGCGTCTAGGAAATGGCACCATTAGCTTGTGGACCTCCCTCTTATTTGGACAAAAAATAACCGATGCTCTTGCGGGCCTTAAGGCATGGAAAAAAGAAGTCACAGATTCTTTTCAACTCACCAGCTACACCTATTCTTACGAAATAGAACTTTTTGCCCGCGCACTTAAAAAAGGATGGAGAGTCTGTGATGTTCCCATTACAACAAAAGCTCGAGAGCATGGAGTAAGTACCGTAGCCGTATTCAAAACAGGACTCCAGCTTTTACGGGACGCCTTTAAACTGAGATGCTTTCTATGAACATTCTCGTCACAGGTAGTGCCGGATTTGTGGGCCAAGAACTCATTCCTCTTCTTCAACAGAAAGGCCACCGTGTCATTGGAATCGACCTGAAAAAAGAAAACGTTTCAGATGAAAGCCTCACACAAGACATTTTAAATACAAAAATACTTCCGGTTCATCACTTGGATCTGTGTATACACTTGGCCAGTGACGTGGGTGGTTTTCTACATAATTTCGATAACAAAACAATACAAGCTTACGAATTGGATCTTTTAAAAAATGTGAAAAGAATTTGCGATCAATATCAATGCCGACATATTCTCTACACATCCTCAATCAATGTATTCGAACAAGCCGACACCTTTATTACAGGGCCCCTGCAACAGAGGGCACAACACTCTTCTTACGGCCAAGCTAAAGAAAAAGGAGAAGAATTTGTTCAAAATAATTTTGAGAAATTTATCATTGTGCGGCCAACTAATATTTTTGGAAAATCACAAATCACACCTTCGAGCCTCCCCATTGGCAAACGTCATGTCATCCCAGAATTATTACAGAAAATTGATCAAGATGAGGTCGTTGAAATTTTAGGTAATGGTTCCCAGTTAAGAAATTTTATTCATGTCACTGATGTGTGCCGTTTTATAATTCATGCCCTATCTCTACCAAAACCCGCCTGGTTTAACTTACGTTCTGACATTCACCTGACAATTACAGAATTAGCACATCTGTTATCCACTTTTAAAAATAGCTCTTAAAAAATTGTCTACCGTCCTGAGTTTATGCAGTTT
>CAYWGE010000061.1:0-8934 GCA_964457215.1 uncultured Pseudomonadota bacterium | reverse complement strand
ATCTTTCAAAATAGGCTCAAGTTGCGGAAGCTCGTAAGAGATTGAGGTTTTCCCGTGCTTACGATTGATAAAATCATCAACCATCCCACTACCTAAAGGACCTGGCCGATAGAGGGCCACCAAGGCCACGATATCTTCAAAACAATTGGGTTTGAGTTTTACCAATAAATCGCGCATGCCCGAAGATTCGAGTTGGAAGATGCCTAAGCCATCCCCTTGGCAAAAAGTTTTGTAAACTAACGGATCCGCCAGAGGAATTTGATTAATATCCAGATCAATGCCGCGAGTACGTTTTACAATTTTAAGTGCATTATCGATGACTGTAAGCGTTTTTAGTCCTAAGAAATCGAATTTAACTAAACCAATTTTCTCAACCGACTTCATGTCAAATTGGCTCACCACTTCTTCTTCAGAGCCTCGATAAAGAGGCATAAAATCAGAAAGGGGGCGATCAGAAATCACAACGCCCGCTGCATGGGTAGACGCATGGCGATTTAAACCTTCTAAAGCACGGGCAATCTTTAAAAGTTTGCGCGTTTGAGGACTAGAATTTTCAATCTCTTTAAAGCGCGGTTCGACCTTAAGCGCTTCTTCTAAGGTAATATTAATTGTGTTTGGGATAAGTTTTGCAATTCGGTCTACTTCTCCATAAGGCATATCCAACACACGCCCTACGTCACGAATCACCGCTTTCGCTTTCATCTTTCCAAAAGTAATGATCTGCGACACATTCCCATATTTAGCCGAAACATAATCAATGACTTCATCCCGACGATTCATGCAAAAGTCGATATCCATATCTGGCATGCTGATTCGTTCGGGGTTTAAGAATCTTTCAAAAAGCAGATTATAAGGAATCGGATCTAAATCTGTGATTTTTAAGCAATAGGCGACTAAGCTACCCGCCGCAGAACCTCGACCAGGACCGACCGGAATATTCTTCGATTTTGCGTAATTGATAAAATCGGCCACCACTAAAAAATAACTCGCAAATCCCATGGGGATAATCGTTTGAAGCTCATCTTCAATGCGCTTTAAATAGCGCTCCCTTTCCCCCTCAGCTTTTTCTCCCCAAAACGCTTTAATCAAGGGCCATCGCTCTTCGAATCCAAGCTGTACACATTCTTTGAGATATTCTTCTAAATTCTTCGATTCTGGCGCTTCATATTTTGGGAAATAGTAGGTTTTAAAATCAAAATCGAACTCACACGAATCGGCGATTTTCTTTGTGTTCTCGAGGGCTTCCGGGTGCTCATGAAACAAGGCCACCATCTCTTCGGGAGATTTAAAATAAAACTCATCCCCTTCATAAGAGACGCGGTCCTCATCGACTAAAAGCTGTCCGCTTTGAATACATAGCAATGATTCATGCGCTTCACGATCCTCGCGTAAAAGATAATGAGCATTGTTGGTGGCGACCAGAGGTAAGGATTGTTTTTGCGAAATGTCGATTAAGCTTTCGACAAGCAATTTTTCGTGAGTTAACCCATGATCTTGAAGCTCTAAATAAAAACGACCTGGATAGATATGGCTTAAATCCTGAGCAGCTTGCAGTGCACCACTCATGTTGCCTTCGATAATTCGCCTGGGCACCTCTCCTTTTGAGCAACACGAAAGCGCGATAACACCCTCGGAATATTTTTGCAAAATCTCTTTATCTAACCGTGGCTTATAATAAAATCCTTCAAGATATGCTGTTGAAAGAAGTTTACATAAATTCAAATAGCCTTTCGCATTTTGAGCAAGCAACAATAAATGGGCTAAATGATGCTCTTTAAACTTCGAGTCTTTTACCTTACAGCTTCCCTGCGGGAGGTAATAAACTTCACAACCCAAAATCGGCTTAATCCCCTCTTTTTTTGCTTTTTCGTAAAATTCAACCGCACCAAACATATTGGCATGATCGGTCATGGCGACCGCCTTCATACCAAAATCCTTCACCTTATTCACCAAGCGGTCGACAAAAATCGCCCCTTGCAGCAAGCTGTATTGGGTGTGCACATGAAGATGAACAAAATCTTTGGGGTTCATAATTAAAACTTACGCGTCTTTTGATAAGCAGGTAAACACAGAAATTCTCGTATTAATAAAACCTATACAATAAAATAATTGTCATTCTATTTCAAAATTCATAATACCCCAAGGATGTCAAAATCCACTACTTTCAAACCGGTTCCAGGTCCTCGAGAATATCCTCTTATCGGCTCTTTAATGACAGCCCGAAAAGATATGTTAGGCTTTCTACTTCAAACTGCTTTAAAATATGGAGGAATTACTTATTTTCGCTTGGGCCCTTTACGGATCTTTCTTCTCACTCAACCCGAATATATTCGACAGGTCTTACTCGACAACAAAAACATTTATATTAAAAGCCCTTTTTATCAGAAAATAAAATATCTTGTTGGGAATGGTTTATTGACCAGTGAAGGAAATTTTTGGAGACGGCAACGTAAACTTGCCCAACCGGCCTTTCACCACGAACATTTGGCAAAATTGGCGCATACAATGGTGAGTGTTTCCGAAACTTTTGCCTCAAAGTGGGAACACTCTTTAAAACAAAATGACACTATCGATGTGGCGGATGAGATGACACATCTAACGCTAAATATTGTTCTTCAAACCTTATTTGGCACGAGTCTCCAAGAAGATCTCTCCGAAATCAAAAAAGCCATGCAGATTTTTCTAGAAGATGGTGTTTATCGAACGCTTTCTCTTCTACCCATCCCTCTCAGCATCCCCACTCCTCATAATAGAAAGCTCCTTCGTGCCAAGAAATTATTGGATGGAATTGTTTACCGAATTATCCGCGAACGCCGCAAAGAAAAATCCGAAAGAATGGATTTACTCGCTATGTTTTTAAAAGCGCGGGATGAAGAAACCGGTGAAGGCATGAGTGATGAGCAACTGCATAATGAAATCATGACTATTTTTCTGGCGGGACATGAAACTACTGCAACTGCTTTATCCTGGACCTGGTATTTGCTTGATCAAAACCCGAGTGCCCGAGAAAAACTGCAAGAAGAACTTCAAACAGTATTAAATGGACGATCTCCAACCCTAGCGGATTTTCCAAAATTAGTTTATACCCGCATGGTTCTTGAAGAAGCAATGCGCCTCTATCCACCAATTTGGGCTATTTCTCGAACGGCGACTCAAGAAGATGTGATTGATGGCCACCGAATTCCTAAAGGTTCTATGGTGATGCTCGGAATTTACCCTATGCACCATCACCCTCTTTATTGGGAAAATCCGGAAAGCTTCGACCCCGAACGATTTCGCGGAGAATCTCTTCATAAAGAAAAAAAGTATATCTATTTCCCTTTTGGAGGCGGCGGCAGAATGTGCATTGGAAATAATTTTGCGATGATGGAAGCGGTGTTTGTTCTGGCTATCTTCGCCCAAAAATTTCGCTTAGGACTTGCTCCCAATCACCCGATAACTCCAGAGGCCTTACTTACTCTCAAAGCAAAGCATGGAATTAAAATGAAAATAAGTAAGCAGAAAGAATAAATATGATTGTTTGGCTTAGGCTACTGATCGCTTTCGTAGGTTCTTTTTTCAGAAAACCCATTCGCGATCCTCAAGAAGTGCTCTCAGGGGAATTAAACCTTTCTTTTCGAGTGTGGCTGACTGTATGCGAAGGGTCTCTCTTAAATAATGCAAGGTACTTTACTTTTGTAGAAGCCTGTCGCTTAGATACTATGCGACGCACTGGTCATTTCAAATATCTCTTGAAACAAAAAACTCAAGTGGTGGTTGCCTCTCAATATATCCGCTATATAAAAGCGATTAAAAGATTCCAAAACACTCAACTCATTTATTGGGACGAGAAATACTTTTATTTCAAACATATTTTTAGGAGAACTGAAAAAGAAATGGCCATTGTCTATGCAAAAGTGGTTGGCATCAAAAAAAGAATGACTGTAAAACCTCAAGAAATTTTAGAAGGGGTGGGATTCCAAATGAACACGCCTCCTCTGCCTCCACTTATTCAAAAATGGAGCAAGTTTGAAGAAACTCTAAAAGAACCTTAGAACTTCTACTTTATTAAAAATTACATAGCATAATAATTATAGTAATATTAAACAGTTATATACTGTCACCGCTTGTAAAAGCAATTTAAACAGGGTATTGACTAAAATTGCTAGTATATTTAACATAGCGTTATGTTAGTTATTGATTTTAATAAGGAAATTTCTGATAAAAGAATCGATTCTTATCTCTTAATCCTAGAACAATTCGCCACTCGCTCTTCCTCACACATCGAATTACGCTTTCTCCCCCAGACCTTGTTTAGCCCAGCGGGTTTAGCAATTTTATGCTGTTTAATTGACAAAGCCTGTGAAACAAATATGCACCTTCATTGGCATATTCCTTCTGGATTACAAAAACGATATCCCTTTCTCAAACAACTTCGAGAAATTTCGTTTTACCCCCCGTCTTTACCATCCGCGCAAAATTATTTCTATGAAGACAAAGAATATTTACTGAGTGTTGGAGAAAATGCCTTTGACTTTACCTTTATCGAGAAATTTACCTCCAAGTTTGAGCTGAGTGAGGATCTTCAATTTGATTGTAAATTGATTCTACAAGAGTTGATCCAAAATACAGTTTCTCATTCGGGCGGCGAACGCTATTATACCTATGCGGGTTTGTGGAAAAAAGAAATTCACTTAGGGATACTGGATATGGGAGTTAGCATTCCTTCAAAACTACAACAAAAATACCAATGTAAGAATGATCTCGAGTATATATTACTTGCTCTGGAAGAAGGCATCACAACACGAAGACAAAGAGTGGGTGGACTGGGCCTCACTCACTTTAAAGACGTGCTCAAGAATAATGCAGGCAAACTCACGCTGATTAGCGGCAATGCGCAGGTAAGATATTATTTCCAAACTCGTCAATCTCAGAAAAGCTTCTTAAAGCATCGTCTACCAGGGACTTGGTGTTGTGCGAGGATTCCTCTATGAAAATTTCCATCTTGCAAAAATTTAAACAAGACCACGTAACCCGTGAAGCTGGAGAAAAACTCCGTCATCTGATTCTCGAAACTTTGGAGACCAATCAAGAACTTGAACTTGATTTTTCAGAGAGCATGATCGCAAGCACTTCTTTTTTGGATGAAGGAATCGCAAAACTCGGTTTAGAAACAAAAGAGATTACTCAAAAAATAAAACTGTTGAAAATTTATCGCATGCATCGGCGAGACCAAGAACTACTCTTAGACTTATGCAAGAAGAGAAAATGGAAAGTTGATGCAAATTCTCTTTTTTCGTAATTAGCCTCCGCGCTTAAAATGCGTGAAGCCACTACTCCCACTCAATCGTCGCCGGCGGCTTCGAAGAAATGTCGTAGACCACCCGGTTCACACCTTTTACTTCATTGATAATGCGATTTGAAATTTTTCCGAGTAGCTCAGGGGGGAGTGGCACCCAATCGGCTGTCATTCCGTCGACGCTGCTTACACAACGTAAGGCTACCACGTTTTCGTAGGTGCGCTCATCTCCCATTACTCCTACGGTTTTAATGGGAAGTAAGACGGCAAAAGACTGCCAAATTTGATAATACAAACCCGCACTTTTAATCTCTTGAACGACAATATCATCGGCCTCTCGCAAAATATGCAAAGCCTCGGGAGTAATCGGACCAATCACCCGAATCGCAAGCCCAGGCCCCGGAAAGGGTTGGCGACCAATCATTTCTTCGGGGATATTCATCTGACGGCCTAAGGCTCGTACTTCATCTTTAAAGAGCTCGCGAAGGGGTTCGATGAGTTTAAGGCCCATTTTCTCAGGCAAGCCCCCCACATTATGATGGGTTTTGATTGTCGCAGACGGGCCTTTAAAACTAACACTCTCAATCACATCCGGATACAAAGTGCCTTGCACCAGCCATTTAATATCTTTGAGTTTGGCCGCTTCTTCTTCGAAGAGATAAATAAATTCATTGCCAATGATCTTTCGCTTTTTTTCAGGGTCTTCTACATTTTTTAACTTCGACAAAAAACGATCGGTTGCATTCACATGAATGAGTTTAATTTTTAAATGATCGCGAAAAACTTTCTGAACTTTTTCGGCCTCATTTTTGCGGAGCACCCCATTATCGATAAAAATGCAGGTTAAGCGATCGCCCACGGCTTTATGGACAAGCACCGCGGCAACTGTTGAATCGACGCCGCCTGAGACGGCACATAAAACCGAATCCTCACCCACCTGCTTCCGAATCCGTTGAACTTCCGATTCGATAAATCCCGACATCGTCCAATCGGCTTTGCAGCCCGCAATCTTAAACAAAAAATTATTGAGGATTTTTTTCCCCTCTAAACTATGCACAACTTCGGGATGAAACTGCACGCCATACATTTTTCTTTTCAAATCGGCCATCGCAGCCAAAGGACTATTCTCAGAGTGAGCTATTTTCTCAAACCCTTTTGGCAATTCGGTTAAGTAATCGCCATGGCTCATCCAGACTTGACTGGCTTCCGAAAGGCCTTCGAAAAGGGGAATATTTTTTTGGACTTGAAGGGTAGCTTTGCCATACTCACGATGTTTACTGGCCTGAACTTTACCGCCCTGCAACTCGCCCATCAGCTGCATGCCATAACAAATACCTAACATGGGTAAGTCTTGTGCAAAGAAATGAGAGTCGAGACGCGGCGCATTTTCGGCATAGACGCTCGACGGACCGCCCGATAAGACAATGGCTTTTGGATTAAATTCTTTTATTTTCTCGAGTGGATAAAAATAAGGTTGGATTTCACAGTAAACCTGATTTTCGCGAATTCGGCGGGCAATGAGTTGAGTATATTGAGAGCCGAAATCTAAGATAAGAATTTTATCCATATTTTTTGGAAATTCTATTTCTCGACATGATAGTTAGGCGCTTCTTTAGTGATCATCACATCATGAACATGCGACTCGCGAAGTCCAGAGGAAGTAATTCTCACAAAACGGGCCTTGCTCTTTAAGGCAGCAATATTTTCGCACCCGGCATAACCCATTCCGGAACGAAGTCCGCCCACCAATTGATACACATTTTCGGCAAGCTTGCCACGATAAGGGACCATTCCCTCTATACCTTCAGGCACAAACTTTGAAGGTGCGGCATCTCGATCTTGAAAATAACGATCGGCCGACCCGGCTTTCATTGCGCCAATGGATCCCATTCCTCGATAAACTTTATAGCTACGCCCTTGATACAACACCATCTCACCAGGAGACTCACTGGTGCCGGCAAACAAGCTCCCCACCATCACGGTATCGGCTCCTGCCACAATTGCCTTTGTTATATCGCCCGAAAACTTAACGCCTCCGTCCGCAATAACGGGAATCCCCGCTTCGCCTGCTGCTTTGGCTACATTAATTACTGCGGTCAACTGAGGAACCCCTACTCCAGCAATCACACGGGTCGTGCAAATAGAACCCGGCCCTACCCCCACTTTTACGGCATCCGCCCCTCGTTTAATTAAATCTTTTGCAGCCTCGGCGGTCGCGACATTTCCTGCAATCACCTGCAAGTCCGGGTACTTTTTCTTCAAAGTCCCCACCGTATCAAGCACTGATTGGGAGTGGCCATGCGCCGTATCTACAATAACCACATCTACTTCAGCTTGCATTAAGGCCTCTGCTCTCTCAATGGCTTTATCTCCGGAGCCTACGGCTGCCCCAACCAACAAACGGCCTTGCTGATCTTTCACCGCATTTGGATTTTTTTCTGTTTTCTCAATATCTTTAATAGTGATTAAACCTTTGAGCTCTCCATTTTTCCCCACGACCAGAAGTTTTTCGATGCGGTGACGATGGAGAAGTTCTTTCGCCTCTTCGGATGTCACTTTTTCACTGACCGTCACTACTTTTTTAGTCATTAACTCAGAAATTTTAAGATTAAGATTTGTTTCAAAACGAAGATCTCGATTGGTGAGAATTCCAACCAAACGATTATTTTCAACAATAGGAAGTCCGGAGATATTATTTTTCTTCATGACTTCGATGGCTGTATTGATTTTTTCTTCGGGCCCCATCGTGATGGGTTTTAAGATCATTCCACTTTCACTTTTCTTTACTTTTTGAACTTCGAGGGCTTGCTCTTCGATCGATAGATTTCGATGGATAATTCCAATTCCACCACATTGCGCCATGGTGATGGCCGCTTTTGCCTCGGTGACGGTATCCATCGCCGCAGAGATTAAGGGAATATTAAGCTGAATTTTTCGGGTGAGTTGGGTTTGGACATTCACCTGATTGGGCAAGACATGACTTAAGCCCGGAATAACTAAAACATCGTCAAAGGTAAGACCTTCTTCCAAAATAAGCTCTTTCATTACGGGACATTATCTGCTGGTCCAAGGAGCTGTCAAGGTGTATAGAAGGACTTTTCAAAGATTTTTTAAAAAAATAGGACGAATAAATAAAAGGTACTTTTAGGCGCTACAAAACCTCATAAAGACCTTAGATCCTGACTCCGCGGGGGATCTGTATTGGACTAAAGGTGAAAAAAAAGCATCAAGAAATAGCCCCCTAAGCTTATAGCAACCTTTTTGGAGTTTAGCCGAGAATAGAACTATTCGAGGGACCCATGAAGAAATATTGGCTTAATAGAATCATGCTATTAGGAGCGATTTTCTTTGGCTTGAGCGCAACCGCTTTTGCCCAAGAAAATCCTCAAATACTCATTCAATGGAAAGACCAGAGTTGGGCAAGTCGTCCTCCCCATGGGCTAGAACCAGCGAGCTCTCCAACGGGTGGGGCTTACTATCTTCCACTGACGCATACCCAAGTTTTTTCAGTCCCACGCGGAAATGATCCCATTCAAACCCTTCAGGCTTTACGCCTAAACCCTCAAGTAGAGCATGCAGAGCTCAACGCGACCATTCACGCACATGCGATCCCAAACGATACCCGCTATGTGGAGCAATGGGAATTTGGAAGTGTG
>CAYWGE010000060.1:0-8954 GCA_964457215.1 uncultured Pseudomonadota bacterium | reverse complement strand
TACTTCAGCGCGGTAACCGACCCCAGTAATATCTAATTCTTTTTTAAAGCCATGAGTAACGCCCACAACCATATTCGCAACAAGCGCACGGACTAAACCATGTTTTGATTTCACATCGCGTTGCTCATTCTCTCGCTTAATTAAGAGTTGCTTTGGATCAACTTCTACGGTTACTCCCGTAGGAAGATTGATAAAAAGTTTCCCCTGTGGACCTTCAATATTCAAGGTTTGATCCTGAAGAGTCACCTTCACTTTTTCTGGAATAGCAATTGGTTTTCTACCGACTCTAGACATATAAAATACCCCTTAAAAGCTGAACTACCATACCGTACAAAGTAATTCTCCGCCCATTTTTGCTTCTTTTGCTTGTTTGTCCGTCATAATTCCTTTGGAAGTTGAAACAATACTCAAACCCATTCCAGAAAGAACAGGTCGGATTTTTTCATATCCTAAATAAACTCGACGCCCGGGTTTTGAAATTCTTTTGAGTTCTGTAATTACAGGCTCGCGCTTCGATGTGTATCGAAGGGTCACTAGAATCTTTCCCCCACGGCTATCTGTGACTGAACTTGCAGAACGCACATAGCCCTCTTGCTCTAAAATTTTGGCCATGGCCAATTTTAGTCTCGAATAGGGGATTTCCACTACTTCGTGACGAGCGTGAAGCCCATTACGTATTCTTGTTAAAAAATCAGAAATCGAATCTGTCATCATGATTAATTGCTCCTAATCCCTATAAATATGTTTAAGAAACATTTCCTAAGCATATTTTACCAACTGGCTTTCATCAAACCAGGTATCTCGCCCCGGCGGGCTAATAAGCGAAAACACAAACGACACATCTTAAACTTTCGAATAAAGGCACGAGGTCTTCCACAAAGTGGACAACGGTTATAAGCTCTCGCGCTAAATTTAGGTTTACGGGTCGCTTTAACTCTAAGTGATGTTTTTGCCATAAACTTTCCTTAATTTCTAAAGGGCATTCCTAATGCCTTTAATAATGCTTTCGCTTCCGCATCGTTAGTTGCAGAAGTACAAAATGTAATATTCATTCCACGAATTTTATCGACCTTGTCATAATTAATTTCTGGAAAAATAATCTGTTCAGTAACCCCTAAAGTATAATTTCCACGCCCATCGAAAGCTTTAGGAGAGACTCCTTTAAAATCACGCACACGCGGTAAAGAGATATTCACTAAACGATTTAAAAATTCATACATGACTTTTCGTCTTAAGGTAACACACGCACCGATCGGCTGACCTTGACGAAGCTTAAAACTGGCAATAGATTTTTTCGCGCGGGTGATTACAGGCTTCTGTCCTGTAATGGCTGTAATTTCTGCGGCCGCCGCATCTAAGGCCTTCACATTTTGAGTTGCTTCTGAAATAGAAGTATTCACGACAATCTTCAAAAGTTTAGGAATTTGCATTACGTTCTTGTACCCAAACTCTTTCATTAATTGAGGAATAACTTCTTTAGCGTACTGTTCTTCAAATTTTAAATTTGACATAAAAATCCTTGAAAATTAAGCAGCTTTCCCAATTTCACTGCCACATTTTTTACACACTCTTACTTTACCTTTAGCTCCCTGCTTGCTGGCCACACGCACAGGTTTCGAGCATTTCGAACAATAAAGCATGATATTTGAAATATGAATGCTAGCTTCTTTTTCAACAATCCCACCTTGCCGATTATTCGCGGTAGGCTTTTGGTGTTTTTTCACCATATTCACTTTTTCAACTAAGGCTCTTGAGTTTTTTGGAAGAAGACGAAGAAGTCTTCCACTCTTTCCTTTTTCTTTTCCGGCGACGACCATCACAACGTCATTTTTCTTTAGATAGGTATTTAAAATGTTCATTTAGAGAACCTCCGGAGCCAGAGAAATAATCTTCATAAATTTTTTGGCTCGTAATTCACGGGCAACGGGACCAAAGATACGGGTACCTAACGGCTCCCCTGCATTATCGACCAACACAATCGAATTATCGTCGAAAGAAATGTAAGAGCCATCCGCACGACGAAGTTCTTTACGCGTACGAACAATTACGCCTTTTTTCACTTCCCCTTTTTTTACTTTTCCATCGGGAATTGCTTCTTTTACGGCGACCACAATAATGTCTCCGATATAAGCATAGCGACGTTTTGTTCCGCCTAAGACTTTAATACACATTAACTTTTTTGCGCCGGTATTATCGGCTGAATTTAAAACAGATTGTTGCTGAATCATATTTTTTACCTTTAGTTGGTATTCACCCTAAAATTATGCAGCTGTCTTTTTCAAAACTTTTCTAAGAGTCCATCTTTTAGTGCGAGAAAGTGGACGACTTTCTACGATTTCAACCTGATCTCCTGCCTGGGATGAATTTGTTTCATCATGCACATGAAATTTAGTTTTACGACGATAATACTTTTTAAACTTTGGATGAAGCACCTGACGTTCAACGGCTACAACTCGAGTTTTCTGCATTTTGTCAGAAACAACCACACCCACCCGCACTTTTTTCTGTCGTACGTTTTGGTTTTCCATAACTAATTACCCTTTCTAGCTCTCTCACCCAAAATGGTGCGGATACGAGCAACATTACGACGAAGCTCTTTTAAGCGATGATTTTTTTCTAATTGTCCTGTCGATCGAGCAAGTCTTAAGCGAAACAATTCTTCTTGAAGTTCACTCATCTGGGTGTTGAGATCTGCAGGCGATTTACTACGTAGTTCCTCAGGCGTCACGGTACCCCTCCCGGCTAATAAATTTTGTTTTTACAGGTAATTTATGGGCAGCCAAACTCATTGCTTCTTTGGCAATCTCCGGTGTCACCCCTTCCATCTCATAAAGAATTCGACCGGGCTTAATGACAGCGACCCATTCTTCTGGATTTCCTTTTCCTTTACCCATTCGAGTTTCTGCGGGCTTTTTAGTGACGGGTTTATCAGGGAAAATACGAATCCAAACTTTTCCACCTCTTTTAATTAATCGAGTAATCGCCACACGAGCAGCTTCAATTTGGCGAGAAGTAATTCGTCCACATTCCATCGCTTGTAAGGCAAAATCTCCGAAGTTCATATTACAACCCCGATAGGCCTTACCACGCATGCGACCTTTTTGCTGTTTGCGATATTTAACTTTTGCGGGCATTAACATAATTCAAATCCTTCGTTTCTAAAATCACTGCACGGGAATATTTTTAGCTAAGATCTCACCTTTAAAAATCCATACTTTCACACCAATAACACCGTAGGTTGTATGTGCTTCAGCCGTTCCATAATCAATATCGGCACGCAAAGTATGTAAGGGCACGCGTCCTTCGCGATACCATTCTACACGGGCAATTTCAGATCCACCCAAACGTCCACCTACTTGAATTCGAATTCCTAAAGCACCCATTTTAAGAGCGGATTGCACTGCTCGCTTCATCGCACGGCGAAAAGCCACTCGACGCTCTAACTGAAGTGCAACATTTTCGGCGACCAAGGTAGAATCAATTTCTGCTTTTCGAACTTCTTGAATATCTAAAAAAACTTCATTTTTGGTCAGTTTTTGAAGTTCCAGCCGAATTGCATCAATCCCCGCACCTTTTTTGCCGATCACAAGCCCTGGACGTGCGGTATGAATAATCAATTTAACTTTATTGGCAGCGCGCTCGATTTCAATACGGGCAACTCCCGTAGAATACAGACGTTGCTTCACGATTTTTCGAAAACGAATATCTTCGTGCAACAAATCTGCATAATTCTTTTGGTTATACCATTTCGATAACCATGGTTTTGTAATACCAACTCGGAAGCCGTAAGGCTGAACTTTCTGACCCATAATTTATTTCTCCGCTAAGATGACAGTCACATGACTTGTTTTTTTCTGTATTGGACTTGCCGATCCTCTTGCGCGAGGAAGCGAGCGTTTCAAAATAGGACCTTGATCGACGGTTAATCGATGAACATAAAGCTTATCGACATCCATCCCGCCTTTTACATTCGCATTCGACAAAGCAGATTTAAGCAATTTACTTAAATCAATGGCACAACCTCGTTTTGTAAAACGAAGAATGTCCAAAGCTTGCTGAATTTTTTTCCCTCGAACCAAATCCGCCACTAAGCGAACTTTACGAGGTGCTACTCTTAAATGACTTATTTTTGCCTTTACCATAGTAATACAGTTGTCAGTTGCGAGTTGTCAGTTGTTAGTAAATTAAAATACTTAATTTAACTAACCCCTGATTACTATTCACTGGTTACTGCCTTTAAAGTGATCTTAGAAGTGCTCAGCAAAACGAGCTTTGCCGCCCCTTAATCACTGACTACTAATAATTTATGCCTTTTTTGCAGGAGCAGGAGCTGCCGATTCAGTCTTAGCGACTTTTCGGTCTCCCGAATGCATATGGAAGGTACGAGTAGGAGAGAATTCCCCTAATTTGTGGCCCACCATATTCTCCGTCACAAAGACGGGAATGAACTTGCGCCCGTTATGAACTGCAAAAGTCAACCCTACAAACTCAGGAGTAATTGTAGAGCGACGTGACCAAGTCTTAATTACTTTTCTTGAATTGGCCTGAATCATTCCAGTCACCTTTTTTTGTAAAGGTGCATCAATAAAAGGTCCTTTTTTCAGTGAACGTGCCATAATTTAGTCATCAGTTCTCAGTTATCAGTTATCAGTTCTTAGTTTTCAAATAGATTAAGTTACTTTTGACTAGTAACTGGTAACTGAGAACTAGTAACTGTTTTTAAAGTTTTGCTCTACGATCTTTCACAATAAACGCATTGGTTCGTTTGTTATTTCTTGTTTTATATCCTTTTGCAGGCTGCCCCCAAGGACTTTGAGGGTGATTGCCCCCTTTACTTTTTCCTTCTCCTCCACCATGAGGATGATCTACAGGGTTCATCGCCACACCTCGAACAGTTGGACGAACACCTTTCCATCGAGTACGACCCGCTTTTCCTACCGCAACATTTTCATGTTCTGGATTACCAATTTCTCCAATAGTTGCCTTGCAATCGATAAAAATCTTTCTTACTTCACCTGAGGGCAATTTAACAAGTGCATAATCACCTTCTTTTGCCATTAATTGAGCATAAACTCCAGCGCTACGGGCAATTTGCCCACCCTTACCTAATTTCAGCTCAAGATTGCAAATATTTGTTCCGACAGGGATATTGCGTAAGGATAAAGTGTTTCCTGGTAAAATATCTGCCTTTTCAGAAACAATAATTTGATCCCCTACCTTCAAATGGCGAGGAGCCAGAATATAAGACTTGGCACCATCCACATAATGAAGCAATGCCAAGCGTGCCGAACGATTTGGATCATATTCAATGGCTGCAACCTTTGCGGGAATATCTGTTTTGGATCGCTTAAAATCTACAACACGATATTTACGTTTGTGGCCACCCCCGATATGACGGGTAGTGATATGACCCATGTTATTACGGCCACCGCTTTTCGACAAACTTGTTAACAAACCTTTTTCGGGTTTCTTTTTACTAAGATTCGAAAAGTCCGCCCCACTCATACCCCGTAAACCAGGCGTCGTTGGATTATATTCTTTCAATGCCATAAATCTATGCTCCCTCAACAAAATCGATTTTTTCGCCCGCTTTCAAAGTAACCCAAGCTTTTTTCCAATTGGAACGCTTGCCTTCATGACGTCCTACTCGACGATATTTACCGCGCACACGCAAGGTTCTAACGTCCGTCACATGTACTTTGAATAAAGTTTCTATTGCTTGACGAATTTGATATTTATTTGCCTCTAACGAAACCGCAAATGCATATTCGCGATGCAATTCTTTTAGCAAACTGCTTTTTTCGGTAATTAAAGGTTTTTTAATAATTTGAAACAAATTCATTGGAGTTTTTCCTCAATTTTTTTCAAAGCCTGCTCTGTTAAAACGAGCTCATCGTATTTGAGCACATCAAAAACATTCACTCCTTCGACACGAATCACTTTATAACGTGGGAGATTACGCACTGACTTTTCAACCACAGGATTTGCAGCCTCGATAACTAACAAGGCATTTTCTACTCCCAAATTTTTAAAGGCTTCTAAAGCTTTTTGGGTTTTGATCTCGGAAAGATTAAATTCATTTACTATTTTAATTTTGCCTTCTTTATATCTCAAAGCAAGGGCACTTTTCAGAGCATTTTGTCGCGCCTTGCGAGGCAAACGATAATAGTAACTTCGAGGAAGCGGACCAAAAGTTTGTCCACCGCCCACAAATATAGGGGCTTTAATATCACCATGGCGCGCATTTCCTGTTCCTTTTTGGCGATAAATTTTTCGTGTAGAACCCTGCACAAGTCCGCGAGTTTTAGTAGAAGCAGTCCCTGCACGACGATTCGCCTGTTGCATACGAATCATTTCCCACAAAAGAGTTTTACGCACAGGACCATCTACTAAGCCCTCAACGGCTTTATGATCCGAAACTTTTTTACCTTGTAGATTGTAAACTTCTAAATTCGACATAAATACCTTAACTTGGGAAAATTATGCTTTTTCCCCTTCTTTACGTTGTTCAAAGTCTTTCGCTTGATTGTGAATCACTAATTGAGCGTTGTAAGCGCCTGGTAAGGCACCTTTAATAAATAACAGGTTTTCTTCTGGGCGCACTTCAATCACTTCAAGATTTCTCACAGTGACCTGTTTATCACCCATATGGCCAGGAAGTTTCATATTCTTAAATACTTTTCCTGGATAGGTACGCTGACCGATTGAACCTGTAGAACGGTGAAAACAAGAACCATGAGAACGAGGCCCTCCCGCTTTATGATGACGCTTAATGACCCCTTGGAAACCTTTTCCTTTGGAGACACCAGTCACATCAATCACATCACCCTGCTTAAAAAGATTCAAATTAAGCACTTGGCCAACTTCGTAATCGGCTACTTGTGAAACACGGAATTCTTTTAACCAAGAAAGCGCTTTCAGATTTTTCTTCTGAAGATGCCCTTTTCTGGCTTTATTCATTTTACGAAACTCAGTTTCTCCAAAACCCAATTGAATCGCGTCATATCCATCGGTTGCGACCGTTTTCTTTTGAGCAACGGTACAAGGTCCAGCCAATACGACTGTGACCGGGACTACACGACCATCTTGAGTAAAAACCTGAGTCATTCCTAATTTTTTAGCTAAAATCCCTGCCATATTACTCCTAGACCATCTTAATTTCTACTTCGACACCCGCTGAGAGATCGAGTCTCATGAGGGCATCTACCGTTTGTTGTGTGGGCTCAAGAATGTCGAGCATTCGTTTATGAGTTCGAATTTCAAATTGTTCACGAGACTTTTTATCAACGTGCGGTGAACGCAGAACTGTGTAGCGTTCAATCTTCGTTGGAAGGGGAATAGGCCCTGCAATACGAGCCCCCGTACGACGCGCGGTTTCCAAAATCTCTGAAGCAGACTGATCAAGCAATTTATGATCGAATGCCTTTAAACGAATACGAATTTTTTGACCTTGATATTCTTGCACCATAAAAAGTAGTCATCAGTTCCCAGCTGCCAGTAAAAATAAACACCTCTATTTACCGACAACTGCCATCTGACAGCTCATCATCCATTATTAAGCAATAACTTCAGTAATAACGCCTGCACCTACGGTTCTTCCACCCTCACGGATGGCGAAGCGCAATTCTTTTTCCATCGCAATAGGAGTGATCAAATCAACTTCTACACCGAGGTTATCTCCGGGCATCACCATTTCAACACCTTGAGGCAATTTCATAACACCCGTCACGTCGGTGGTTCTGAAATAGAACTGAGGACGGTATCCGTTAAAGAAAGGAGTATGACGTCCACCTTCTTCTTTTGTCAGAACATAAACTTCTGCCTTAAATTTTGTGTGAGGAGTAATGCTACCGGGCTTTGCGCAAACTTGACCGCGCTCAACATCTTCACGCTTTGTTCCACGAAGAAGAAGACCGATATTATCTCCGGCGCGACCTTCATCTAAAAGCTTACGAAACATTTCAACTCCGGTGACTGTCGTCTTAGCAGAAGGACGGAAACCAACGATTTCAATTTCTTCCCCTACTTTTACAATTCCTCTTTCTACACGACCCGTCACAACAGTACCACGACCCGAGATACTGAACACGTCTTCAACAGGCATCAAGAAAGGCTTATCCAAAGGACGTTCGGGAATAGGAATATAGGTATCTAAAGCTTCAAACAATTTCTTGAAAGAAGGCTCTCCCAACTCGTCTTGATCTCCAGCGATTGCCTTCGTTGCACTTCCGCGGATGACAGGAATATCATTTCCTGGGAATTTATATTGATTGAGCAATTCACGAACTTCAAGTTCAACGAGATCGACAAGCTCTTTATCTTCAACCAAATCTACTTTATTGATGAAAACAACGATGTAAGGAACCCCTACTTGACGAGCCAAAAGAATGTGCTCGCGAGTTTGAGGCATAGGACCATCGACTGCCGACACAACAAGAATTGCACCGTCCATTTGCGCAGCACCCGTGATCATGTTCTTTACGTAGTCCGCATGACCTGGACAATCTACGTGGGCATAATGACGTGCAGCAGTTTCATACTCAACGTGCGATGTGGCAATGGTCAAAATTTTAGTAGGGTCACGACGACCTTGAGATTCAGAAGCCTTGGCTACCTCATCATAAGGAACAAACTTGGCGAATCCCAACTTTTCAGAAACCTTGGTCAACGCTGCAGTCGTTGTTGTTTTACCATGATCGACGTGCCCGATGGTTCCGATATTAACGTGGGGTTTTTTTCGTTCAAATTTTTCTTTAGCCATACGACTTTCTCCTCTTAAGATTAAAAATCAATTATTTTATAATTTGTTTAACGTCCTTGTATCCTTGCAACAATTTCTTCCGAAATATTTTTAGGGACAACTTCATAATGGTGAAACTGCATTGTGAAAGTTGCGCGCCCCTGAGTTTGAGAGCGGAGATCCGTAGCATATCCAAACATATTAGCAAGAGGAA
>CAYWGE010000059.1:0-8957 GCA_964457215.1 uncultured Pseudomonadota bacterium | reverse complement strand
GTCGACCTGAATAAGGTGTTGATAGATATTGGCAACCATCAACTTGGCATTTCGAGGATCCAACCAAGTATGCGGATTCCCTAACGGATGCACATCGCCCATTGAACGATCCACTAAAGTTTTAGGAATCTCTAAGATGCGAATACCTTGGGAAAGATTTACATTTCCGGGAGCGCCGGCCGTGATTTTTCCATTGCCGGATTGATTGACTACTGGAGGTAACCAACCAATTTCGAGTTCTAGCCCGCCTTGCAAGAGAAGATCCGCCTTATTAAGGGCTACGGCAAACATGGGTTTCGCATCTAAAAAGTGGGGGTCTTGATTGCTGCGCGCTAGAGTAGTCACACTTACTCGATCTCCTCCGATTTCTTCGGCTAAACTTCCAAAGACTGGGAGAGTCGCAACGATGTTGACCTTGGCAAAAAGATTAAGTGGAAAGAAAAGAAAAAAACCAATTAGGATTAAGCGTTTCATAAAATCTCCTTTTAAAACAAATGTGCTCCATGAGCACCTAAGGTAAACATTAATTGTAAAATGACCGCACTCGCCCAATCTTCTCCCGTGAGTTTATCTGCTTCATATTGAAGTCGAATTTGAGAAAATTCGGTGGGGTTAAATGCAATGGCCGGTGTTAAGCGAGTTTCGCGCGGCTGAAGTCCTACGGGTAAGCCCATTTGATCGAGCCTAAAGGCGGCATGCCAACGCTTGAAGAATTGCCAATCGATATAACTATAAAGGCCACCATCGGTGATGGCATTCGTTAAATCTTCGGCAGTCACTTGCATTTTTCGGCCGATGTATTCAGTTTGCCAAGAAAGGCTGGTGTTTGCAGAGGGTTTCCATTTCAGTAGAAAATCTCCTCCGTAAATGGCGGTATAGTTCCCCGGTGCTGTAGCATTGTAGCCCCAGGCAAAAGATCCGCCGAATAATAGAGTTAGGGTATCGGTTAAATCTGTGCTTGCACTTAAACGACCGTTGTAGAGAAAATCTTTTGCTTGAGTACCCCCAAAACTATTGGAGTTGTCGCCATTGGTGACCGTGCTTTGAAATTGGAGAAAGAAGGGAGTCGGAAAAAGATAAGACATCTGCAATCCTACTTCTCCTAAGCCGTCGGCACCGAGTAGATATTTATTGGCGAGATTGTTATCCGCAAAAGTCCAGGCATGAAGATGTTTTGGATTTTGGCGTCCAAAGGGAAGAAGCATGATTCCCCCCTTGAATTGCAGACCTTTGGGAAGTCCGCTTTGAGTGGTAAAGTAGGCCTCTTCGATTTCCACTCCTTCTTGGTTAAAGCTTAAAAAAGCGTCGTAACGAAAATAAGGATCAATCACCCCCTGCAAGCTAAGCTCCAGCTCTTGAAAAGTGAATCCTGTGCTGGCGGGATCCGCTCCCACCGAACCCGTATTGTCCCCCATAGGATCTCTTTCAAAATACGAGCCCGCGAAAGATCCAATCACACTGATATCAGGCAAAATTTTGGCCGCTGTGCTATTGCCCGTTGGGTAGCGCCATAATCCAACAGATTTCGTATTAGCCCCAGGAGTAGGAGTGGCATTATTGACTTGGTCTAATAAAGCTTGCGATTCGTCTTTTACCGTTTCGGATTTTTCACTGAGTTTTGGAGATTGCTTTTCTTCCGTAACCGGCAAAGGTTTTATTTCTTGTTTCGCTGAGCGAGAGGCTTTTTTTCCTTCAAGCTCAGAGATGCGTTCGTTTTGTTTTTCAATGAGTTCGGTTAATTTTTTTACATTTTCTTTAAGTTCTTGAACTTCTTGCTTCAGTGCTTGAGAATCTTCAGCCGCAAAAACCGGCGCAGTCATCTGCAGCAAGCAGAGAAAAAGAACTAAGATTCGACGAAAAATCTTAAAATTGGGCATAAAATCCCTTTCAATTTCTAAAATTACTAACGAGTTGGCAGTTTAAGAGATGGCCAATGTTCAGTGAGTCGTTAGTAGAGTTTAACTTTTTTGGGAAAAATTAAGAAAAAAGAGGGGGACCCCGAATGGGAAGAGCAGAAATGAAGAAAATAACAAAAACTTTTTCAGGAGCAAGTTCAAGCGTACTTGCATGGCTTGGAACATGTTTTAAGCTAAAATTTTTAGGGGAGTTGAGCTTGGAGAAGTTGTGCGAGATTTGACAAAGGGAGCAATGGTTGCTTTCGGTTTTGGCATCTTTGTGCGTATGGCTAAAGCTTAAGATCGGCAAAAGCAAGATAGAAGCTAAAATGCCGTAGCTTAATATTTTTTTCAATATAATGTGCCAAGCTTTCATGAGAATGCAGGGATACTTGAATCTAGGGCACTTTGTCAATTTTAGATTCCTGGAATCAGAGTCCAGATGTTTAAGGCTAAGAGAATTCTAAGGCAAATATTCGCATAAACACCGGCCACTAAATCATCGCAGACTATTCCTAAACCCCCTGAAAGATGTTTTTCACACCAGTTTGCAGGAAAAGGTTTGAAAATATCAAAAAGGCGAAAGAAAATAAAACCTGCTACAACTGTTTTAGAATCGAAGGGGAGGGCTAACATCGTGACTAAATATCCGGCAATTTCATCAATCACGATTTTACCTGAATCTTCTTCTTGAAAGTAACGTTCGGCAAGATTTGCAGACCAAATGGCCAAAAAACAGAAGCTGACCACAAAGAGGATGTTGGAGTAAAAGGGTAGGCCTTTTGTGGCCAAGTAGAGCAAGATGGCTAGAAGAGTTCCGTAGGTGCCTTGAGGGCCGGGAAGAAATCCAACTCCAGCGCCTGTTGCTAAGAAAAGGACAAATTTTTTGATCATCGGAATGTATTTCGTTGACTAGGGTTTAATTTTTCTTTTTAATACGCCTCATTTCTTTTCTTATTAGAAGATTTCTCGTTTTTATAAAAGGAGTTTTTATGCTGAAAAGCCTTCGTTTTAGTTTTTTCTTAGTTCTTCTGGGAATGACTGCTTGCTTCGGAAGCTCTCCCGTTGATCAAGCCATGAAGGAGGGAAAGCCTCTGGTTCGTGTGGGAGATGAAAAAATTCATCAAGGTTATGTGGATTTATTAGAACGCGTAAACCCAGCATTAAAAGCTCAAATGGATAATCCCATGGGCAAAAAACGCTTATTGGATAATCTGATCGAACAAGAAATGCTTTATCAAGAGAGCTTAAATCGAGGCATTGAGAAACTTCCTTCTGTAAAAGATAAGATCGATCTTTATCGTCGTGTGGTGGTGGCTCAATCCTTAATTGACGAAGAAACCAATAAAAAGGCGAAAGCTTATTACGATGCCAATAAAGATAAAGAATTTGAACGTGTTAAGGTAACCCAAATTTTCTTTTCAAGTATGCCAAAACCTGTAGCTCCTCAGCCGGGTAAGCCCATGACACCTCCTTCTGAAGAAGAAAAGAAAAAGGCAAGCGAAGAAGCCGAAAACCAAGCGAAAGCCGCTTATGAAAAATTAAAAAGCGGTGAAAGCTGGGATAAAGTTTTGGAGAGCGTTTCAACTGATAAAACCGCAAGTGCGCGTAATACCGACTTAGGTTATTTGAGCCGAGGGGATAAACGTCTTGAACGCTTAGATTATCAAAAATTAGTGGATGCTGCGTTTAGTTTACCCAAAGATAGTTATTCTGAACCTATCCAAGCAAAGGATGGTTGGCATATTATTAAGGTGACAGAAGACAAAAAGCTACAACCCTTTAGTGAAGTTGAGAATTCGATTCGGTTTAAATTGCGTGGCGAAGTGAAAACTCAATTGATGGCCGATCTAAAAAATAAAATGAAGGTCCAGTATCTTGATGTCTCTTTAGCGGAGAGTCAACCTGCGAATCCTCCCCCCATTAACATTCAACCCCCTGAGAATAAACCGGTGGTGATGCCGGAGTCGAAGCCAGTCGAAAGTCAGCCGGCGAAGTAGTTTTTCTTCATCTTCCTTTACAACCAATGAATTTTTGGTTGTTTTTGGGAGGAGTCATTATTTCTCGGATAGCATCAAAGACAGCTTTAAATTGGTGATCGTATTTCTTTTCAAGATTTTCTAACTTCCGTGCAAGATCTTTATTTGAGATGAGTATTTCGCGAAGCTGTACAAAGGTGCGCATAATCTGAACATTTACTAAAATTGCTCGGTTGCTTTTCAATACACTGGAGAGCATGGCTATTCCTTGTTCTGTAAACACATACGGCAAATAACGTCGTCCGCCTTTAGCTTTTGAGATGCCATTTTGGCATCTCAAAGAATTATACTCTTCTTGTGAAAGCTGAAAGCAAAAGTCCTTAGGAAAGCGGTCTGGATTTCTTTTCATAGCACGGTTGAGACCACCTGTTTCAACATCATAGAGATGAGCTAAGTCGCTATCAATCATCACTTTGTGACCATGAATTAGATAAATACATTTTTCAACTTGCGTTGGAGAGATTATGGATTTGCTTTGAATGAAAGAAGACATTCTTTCTAGAAAAAGCAGGATTCGTGCCAATGTTTTATTTTCTCTTTAAAAGGAAAGAAGTTTGAAAAAGAGAAGTGAGGGTTCGAAAATCGAACGTTCTTTATCTATCAAAGTTTGAAAATCGGACAGTTTTCAATGATTAAAGCATAGATATAGGGTCTAGATTTTTATTAGGCTTGGCGTATTGGAAACTGGGTCACTGCTTCCTTTAGCTCAGAGATTGATTGTTGGAGTTGCGTTTGGTCGAATTCGAAGCAAAACTTCAGTTGATTATCGCTTCCAAGCCGATCAATTGCTTCCCCTTCTAAGGTAATATGACCTTTGCCGTCTCCTGTGAGTTTCAAATACAATTGAGATTCCATTGTTTTGAACTCGGATATACCCGAGAGCTTAAGCCAGAGTGTTTGGGTTTCGTTTAAAAAGTTGACAAGTTCTTGGGTAAGGATGGAAAGATTAAATTTCCCCTGAAATCCTCCTACAGATAAGACAACCTCCGCCAAGAGCCAATTATCGTCATAATATTCTCCACTAAGGCTTCGTTCGTAATCGAGAATATCGAGTTCTAATCTTTGCTGTTCTGTATTTTGAAAGCAGATTTTCATGAGGACTTTTACTTCTCTCACCAAACAATGAGCATTAAAATTCTACCCGATCGCCTCGTTCGACTTTATACTTTTTTACAAAACCAGCATTGAGCTCCAACGCATACCGGTAGGGTGCATGTGGAGGAATGAGCTCTTCGGATAAGGGCTGGGCGTTTTCAGCGATATCTACAATTTCTTTTTGGGAGTTAATAAAGAGAATGTCTAGCGGTAAGTAGGTATCTTTCATCCAAAAGGGAGTGAGATTTTCTTCGTCAAAGATAAAGAGCATTCCTTCTTTTTCGGGCATTGCTTTGCGAAACATTAGTCCGCGCATGCGTTCGATATCCGAGTCCGCAATTTCTGCGCGTATTGCAATCTTCATGTTGGAGCTATTTGCTTTTTCGATGACTATTTTTTTCATATTGGGAGAGGGAGAACAGGCTAATACAAGACATAAGAAGAAAAACAAGAAAATAGATCTCCCCCAACCCCCTCCTTTGTCCCGCAAAGCGGGATCTGCCGGGTCGTTTGGAGGATAAGGAGGGGGAAAGGGGGCGGTAGGGAATTGGTTAGTAATTGCGTAAAATATCTTCAATGGCTTTTTTCCTTTTTTGTTCCAATGCAGGTGAGAGCTTTTTGGGGGCGGCTTTGGTTTCAGCAGGGAGTGTTGTTGTGGGCATTCGGCCTCCCTTACTCAAACGATCTGCAATCGCATCTGCTTTACGCGTTTCTGTTTCTTGACGGCGTTGTTTGTTTTTCTGAATTTGTAATTCAATTACTTTAGGGTTGGGATAAGTGTTTTTGATTTCTTCGTAAATTTTAAGGGCTTTTTCAAAATCTCCTAAGTCTTCATAACAATCCGCCATATTAAATTTGGCTTCACTCACCAAGCTGCTATCCGGGTAATTTTTTAGGAACGTTTCGTAAATTGGAATTGCCTCTCGAGTATTGCCCTCTAAAAAATAACTCGTTGCGATTTGGAAAACGATTTGATCGGTCAAAGGCGTTTGAGGATTTTGATCTAAAATCTTTTTGAAATCTTTGCGCGCGGCTTCATATTGTTTCAATTTCATTAAACAAATACCTACTTGCAGGCGATATTGATCGTTTTGGTAATGGGTTGGAAAATTCATCAAAATATTTTGATATTCTTTTAAGGCTTTGTCGTATTGGCCGGTTGAGAAAAAGATTTCCCCTTTTTTAGCATAAGCCTGGAGGGCATAAGGGGTGCCGGGGAAGCGGATGGTGACAAGGTCGTAGCTTTTGAGTGCAGGTTCAAAATTATTTAATGAGAGGTTATAAATATCTCCTACTTGCAAAAGGAGTTCAGGAGCTTTCGGATGATTCGGATTTTCTTCAATTAAATTTAGATAAACTGCAATCGCTTCTTTATATTTTTTTGATTTCCAATATTTCTCGGCTTTTTCGACTTTTTGCTCAAAAGTTTTGGGTTTTAAACCGTAAACAGCTGCTAAAATTCCCAGTGCGACAATGGCCAGCAGGGCAATCATTTGACGCGGACCAAATTGTGGCTTCACGGAGAAGTTCATAAGTTACTATCTCTTAAGAGCTGTATACCTACCTACTTGAACTTCTAAAACCCTTAGGCCATTAGCGGCTAGAACTCTCATGAGGATGGAGTTTCCTCTTCGTCTTCTTCGCTTTCCGCAAGTTTAGCAATCGCCACGACTTTTTCTTTTTCGTCTAATGCGATTAAGCGGACCCCTTGGGTGTTTCGTCCGATAACGGAAATATCTTTCACCTTCATTCGAATGATTTTACCTCCGTCACTAATAATCATCACTTCATCGGTATCGGTGACTTGGGAAACGGTCACGACAGGTCCTGTTTTATCAGTAACCTTCATCGTAATAACGCCCACGCCTCCGCGTCCTTGAACGCGGTATTCTTCAGTAGGAGTGCGCTTGCCATAGCCATGCTCCGAAACCGTTAAGATGGCAGCACCGGGATTAATGACTTCCATTCCCACCACTTCATCGTCTTTTTCCATTCGAATGCCAATGACTCCGGTGGCAGTTCGTCCCATGGAGCGAACGGCGTCTTCATGGAAACGAATGGTGAGCCCATTTCGAGTGCCAATAAAGATATCCTGGTCGCCTTGAGTGATTCGAGCGCGAATCAGTTCATCGCCGTCTTCGATCCCTAAGGCAATAATGCCAGAAGCTCGCGGATTAGAATACGCCATGAGCTCTGTCTTTTTGACGATTCCTTTTTTAGTTGCCTTAATGATTTGTTTACCTTCTTCGAATTCTTTAACAGGAAGGACTGCCGCCACGGTTTCATCGGAGCTCATTTGCAGCAAATTCACAATCGCTTTTCCTTTTGCAGTACGGCCTGCCTGCGGCACATCATAGACTTTTAACCAATAAACTTTTCCTTTGTTGGTAAACACCAAGAGGTAATTGTGAGTCGAGGCAATGAAGAGATACGAAACAAAATCCTCTTCTTTGGTGGTCATGCCGGTTTTGCCACGTCCGCCGCGGCGTTGAGCGCGATATAAGCTAATAGGATTTCGTTTGATATAACCCGAGTGACTAATGGTGACGACCATGTCTTCTTCTTGAATCATGTCTTCGATCGAAATCTCAGCCGTGGTGTTTTGAATCTCGGTGCGTCTGGGATCAGCGTAAGATTTTTTAATTTCCTGAAGTTCATCCACAATGATCTTATAAATCCGGCGTTCATCTGCCAAAATTGCCTTCAATTCTTTAATTAAAGCTAAAATTTCTTTGTATTCGGCGATAATTTTATCGCGTTCGAGGCCGGTTAAGCGTTGCAAACGCATCTCTAAGATGGCTTGGGCCTGAATCTCAGAAAGTTTAAATTTTTTCATTAAACCCGAACGAGCTTCGTCTGGATTTTTAGATTTTTTAATGAGGGCAACGACTTCATCGATGTTTTCAACCGCGATTTTTAACCCTTCTAAAATATGAGCACGCTCTTCAGCTTTGCGAAGATCGTAAAGAGTACGGCGAGTCACAATTTCTTTACGATGATCAATAAAATATTGAAGATATTGGCGAATATTCAATACTTTGGGTTGGCCGTGAACAATGGCTAGTAAAATTACCCCAAAGGAACTTTGCATGGCGGTATGTTTGTAGAGTTGATTTAACACAACGCCGGCAATGCTTCCTTTTTTAAGTTCGACAACGATTCGCATACCTTCGCGGTCGGATTCGTCGCGGAGGTCAGAAATTCCTTCGACCTTTCCATCCCTCACAAGTTCGGCAATGCGTTCTACCAATTTCGCTTTATTTACCTGAAACGGGATTTCAGTGATGATAATGGCTTCGCGGTCACCTTTGGCAATTTTCTCGATTGCGGCTTTGGCACGCATGCTAATGCTGCCTCGGCCTGTTTCATAAGCGTCTTTAATTCCGTCTTTTCCATATATATAGGCGCCGGTGGGGAAATCTGGCCCTGGGACAATCTTTAAAAGCTCTTTAAAGGTAATCTCAGGATTATGGATCATGGCAATTAACGCATCACAAATTTCTCCTAAATTGTGAGGAGGAATTTTAGTGGCCATACCGACTGCGATTCCGTCCGAACCATTAATCAAAAGATTGGGAACTCGAGTAGGGAGCACCGTAGGTTCGGTGGTGGAGGTGTCGAAGTTTGCAATGAAATCGACGGTTTCCTTATCGAGATCGGCCAACATTTCTTCAGCGAGTTTGGTGAGCCTTGCTTCGGTATAACGGTAGGCTGCGGGGGAATCTCCATCGATCGAGCCAAAGTTTCCTTGCCCATCGATTAAAGGGTAACGCATGTTCCAAGGCTGGGCCATACGCACTAACGAATCGTAGACTGCGTTATCGCCATGTGGATGATATTTCTTTAAGACTTCACCGACCACGCCCGCGCATTTGGAATAACGTTTGTTGGCAAGCAAGCCTTCTCGAAACATGGCGTAGAGAATTCG
>CAYWGE010000058.1:0-9087 GCA_964457215.1 uncultured Pseudomonadota bacterium | reverse complement strand
CTACTCTGATTGTTACCAAAAAAGAATGCGCGGAATCTAACACAAACTACGCCCAAGGAGGAATTGCGAGCGTTTGGAACACCGCAACCGACAGTTTTGACTCTCATATTCAAGACACATTGAAGGCGGGCGCGGACTTGTGTCACGAAGATATCGTTAAAATCGTAGTGGAAGAAGGCCCCGAGCGGGTTCGTAAGCTTATTGAGCTTGGAGTGAATTTCTCTAAACAAGAAAAAGGAGAAATGGATCTCGGGCAAGAAGGAGGACACTCTGCCCGCCGAGTGCTTCACTCTGCCGACATTACCGGCCGAGAGATCGAAAGAGCCTTGCTTGAAAAAATCAAACAACATCCTAACATTCAAATACTTGAACACCATATTGTAATCGATTTAATTTCTACTCAAAAATTGGGGGAAGCTCCTAACAAGATTTTAGGTGCTTATGTCTTAAACCGCTTAAACGGCGAAGTAAAAACCATTCGCTGCAAAATTTGTTTACTCGCAACGGGAGGCGCTGGAAAAGTTTATCTTTATACGAGCAATCCAGACATTGCCACCGGAGACGGAATTGCCATGGCCTGGCGGGCAGGCGCATCGGTAGCTAATTTAGAGTTTGTTCAATTTCATCCCACTTGTTTATTCCATCCTCAGGCGAAGTCTTTTCTCATTTCAGAGGCATTGCGTGGAGAAGGCGCTAAACTCAAATTGCAAAACGGTGAAGAGTTTATGCAGCGCTATCATCCTAAAAAAGAACTCGCCCCTCGAGATATTGTGGCGCGTGCGATCGACGCAGAGCTTAAGAGTCGAGGAGATGATTTTGTTCTTTTAGATATTAGCCATAAACCTGCTGAGTTTATTCGAGAACGCTTTCCCAACATTTATGAAAGATGCTTACAATTTGGCTTTGATTTAACTCAACAAGCCATTCCCGTAGTGCCTGCGGCACATTACTTTTGTGGAGGAGTGGTTACGAATGCTTGGGGAAACACAGCGATTGACAATCTCTTTGCCTGTGGAGAAGTAGCTTTTACTGGTTTACATGGCGCAAACCGTTTGGCTTCGAACTCTTTGCTCGAAGCCGTTGTTTTTGCAAAGAGAGCGGCAAACCGCTCTCTTGAAAAAATAAAAAAACAAAAAGAGGCTCAGCTTACAATCCCTCAGTGGAATCCCGGAAACGCGACAGATTCGGATGAGCAAGTCGTCATTACTCAAAACTGGGACGAAATTCGGCGAACAATGTGGAATTATGTGGGAATTGTTCGGACCACCAAACGCTTAGAACGCGCTCAAAAACGCATTCAATTTCTGCAAGATGAAATCCGAGATTATTATTGGAATTTCAAAATCACCGCCGATTTGATTGAACTTCGAAACTTAGCATTAGTGGCTGAATTGGTGATTCGCTGCGCGTTGCAACGCCATGAAAGCCGGGGTCTACATTACACTTTAGATTATCCAAATCTGGAAAAGAATGGGAAAGATACTTTACTGAAATCTTAAGACAACAGTTCTGTTTTAGTAAACAAAGTAAGAAAAGAATATCCTTGAGCTCGGATTTTTTCAGCTCCTCCGTCTTCGCGATCCACGATCGAGGCGATCACGCTCACACAATATCCCGCTTTTTCTACTTTATCCGCGGCCTGCAAAATAGATCCGCCGCTAGTCACCACATCTTCGACCAATGCCACTTGCATCCCTGGTTTTAAATTCTTAACTCCCTCAATCCAAGCCGCTGTCCCGTGAGATTTTGGATTTTTTCGCACAATGAAAGCGGGAATCGGGTGACGAAGCCTGGCACTTATTAAACTAATCGCCGTTACGATAGGATCCGCTCCTAAAGTGGGTCCGCCGACGGCCTGCACACGTTTTCCCGAGGAAAGCAAAAGATCGAGCATCAATTCTCCGACCAGCTTTGCCCCCTCAGGATGAAGGGTCGTTTGTTTGCCGTCAAAATAGAAATCAGATTTTTTGCCCGAAGCTAAGGTCACTTCTCTTTTTTCGTACGAAAGTTGTAAAAGTAAGTTTTTGAGATTTTGTTTAGGATTTTGAGTCATGATTTTAGATGAAGAATAAGAGTTCTAGTTATTCACTACTTTCCAAGTGTTATCCGGATTATAAGATTTGGTTTGAGTCGCAAGAAGGGCCGTATCTGCCCCGAGATTTTTCTGCAGCACTTGTCCGTCTTGATTCACAAGAAAAGTCATGACTCCTGAATCATTCCATTTTACAGGATACGCGATCAAAGCAAAGCCTTTACCACTTTTTAAGATATGATAATAATAACCATGATACAGAACCGTCGTGGGATCCCCCAAAGGCGCTTTATAGCCCTCTGCCTTGGCCTGAACCACTCGAGGGCCGATCGGACTTTGATCTTGAGAATTCTCAGAAACCCAATACAAGCCATTTTTCTTACCCGCATCACTTAAGAATTGTTTTGCATAATGGCCAGAATTTTTTTGAGCATATTCTTTTTGAGCACGGACATAATCTTTGGCGCTCGCAATCGCATCCAACTCATTCGCGCCAATTCGTCGATTTAAGATTTCTTCCCTTCCAATTTGGGCATCAAAACTCCACTCTTTTCCTTTTTTGACTAAAGGAATGGGAAAAGACCAGGCATCATTTCCCACATATAAAATGCGATGAGTCGCATCGGCTACTACCCACTTTTTATTTTCCGCAAGGCGTTGTAAGAATTTCTCCTTGGCCACTCGGTCTTGAACTTTATCTCCCGAATTCCATAGATCTGAATTTTCTGATCCAAAAACAGTGGAAAGCGCCGAAGAAACATCGGAACTGTTTAAAGCTGCTTTAAGCGCCTGCAATGCCTGAGAAGGGCTTGAAAAGTTTTGAGGGCTTGCCCAGGCCGAGCTTGAAATGAAAAGAATCCAAACGACAAAAAATATTTTTTGATATTTTTTCTGCATATCCCACTCCTCAACTAAAAAATCATTGATTGGAATTTTGTTTTACTTTTTCTAGTACATCATCCAGTTAATTTTTAACGGTACTAGCGTCTTCCACCACCCCCGCGAAATCCTCCAAAACCTCCGCCACCAAATCCACCGCCTCCACCATGAAACCCACCAAATCCTCCACCTCCACGGCTATCAAAGCCTCGCATACTATCGCTCATCCCATCGGCTCCGCCTCTTCCATCAAAAGCGGAACGATCAGCTCCAAAATTCGACCGATCTCCTCCGCCTCTCATGCCAGAATCGGCGTTTCCACGATTGGCGCCTGGGTCTTTCTGATTTAAATTTTTCATCTGATTTTCAAAATTATTTAGATTCGCTTTCTGTGCGTCAGCGGCATTGCCCTTTGAAAAAGCAGAGTCTCCTTTCGCAGTACTTCCGAACGAATCGCGCGAGCTGTCATGGCTCCAGGCATTATCGGGATGATTATTCTGCCAATTCTTCGCATCATTTTTTGCATCTTGGGTCGCATTTGGGTGATTATTTTCCCAATTTTTCACGTTGTTCGCGTTCCAATTATTCCAGTTGTAATTGTTTACTACGACTCCGCCATATCCGCCCCAACCCCAAGCAAATCCCATCGTCATCCAGGCCCCCATCGCAAAACCGATTCCATAGTCGATCGCCGGTGCAGGACTTGTATAAATGATGGTCGGATCATAAGTTGGGACATAAATTACTTGCGGATTTGGAGAAGTAATTTGAATGACAGAATCTGTCTGCGTGACGGTTTGCTGAGAATTTGAATTCAGATTACCCTGTTTTTTAGCCTGCTGACGTAGAGTTTGGACCGCTTGCAACACATCGGGTTGCTGATTGATTACGGCCTGTCCCAATTGTTGGGTCCAATCAAGCTTATCGTTCATCATTTTTAACACAGAGGGGTAATGAGCTACCGCTTTGACACTTGGATCCCAGCTCTGAGAATCAATCTTCGAAATGTCTTTTTCTTTTTTCACAATGCGGGCGGCTTGGACAATTTCTAAAGGATAAGTAGAGGCCGGAAGAACTTGAGCGAGTAGAGGATCAGGATACAGGGCGATGGGTGCAACGAGTTTTTGAAGTTGAGAGGATGAAAGTTTAGTAGCACTCCCAGAGCTTTGAGCAAACACAGGGGGAATGGATAGCAAAAAAAGAAGTAAATAACTAAGTTTCTTCACCGGACGCCTCCCTTACCTAAAGTTTGAAGATGACTAACAGGACCATAAGTATAGTCGACAGTCCCATCCTCCATTAAACTTTCAAATGATCGGGGCTTACAGCTGGTCCTGTAGTACTTGAAGTCCGCATTTGTAGCCCAAACTACGGACTTCACAGTATTATGCCTATTTTCACCAAGAACTACAACATTTTCGATTCAGTGGTTTTGAGCCACCCTCGTCTCCCATCGGGCAGAATGATTTTCGTATACTCTCCTTGATTATTTTCTAAGGTTAAAAGGCTTCCTTCGTGAAGTTCGAAGAGTTTGATGGATTGATCGGTGGGTTCTGAAAAGACAGGGGCAGTTGCTGCAATCACAACACCTGTTTTTTGAAGGGATTGAGTATAAAACTGAATAATTGCACTCGGGAAAAATACAAGGTTGATCGCTAGTAGAAACACCAAGGCAATGGTAATCACAAATTTTTTCTTAAAAACCCTCACGGTTAAGAGTGCGAAAAAGAGGGTGTAAAATATGAGAGCAACCAAAAGCAACTCTGACAAAGTCAGAAGATCTACCCAGAAAAAAAGAGTGTGATAAATTTTAGAATAAAGAGGAAATGCTTCTTGATCTACTCTCTTACTCTTTACATAGCGCGCATTCGCTAATAAATCCCGATCTCGGGGTTCTAGCTTTAAAGCCTTTTGATAATAATAAACCGCCATTCCCACTTGGCCCTGGCGATAATAATTATTTCCTAAATTATAATAAAGATCCCCCGAATGGTTCCCTTGTTTTTCGAGCTCGGAGTAAAGCTCAATCGCCTTTGAAAAATCTTGGTTATAATAAGCTTGCGCCGCATCTCGCATTAACTCATCTGGACTGGCCGCAAAGCTGACGCCAGCAAACAATAAAAAAACGATTGCCAACGCCATTCTTTTTGAAATCAAAAATTGAAAAGCTCTCATACTAAAATTCCTTTTCCAAAGCTTTCAAAATACCCATGGCTTTTTTTCGTGCTTCGTCTTGCCAACCCTTTACCGAGGGAACCCCTCCATAAATCCACGCATCTAATTCCTGCAAAAATGCGACAAACGTTTTCACTGCAGGGGTTTGCCGCTTTGCATCGCTAAACCCCTTTTCAATTTCTCGAGGAGTTAGAGCAGTACCGACAACACCCCACTTGCTTCCCAAATATTCTTTCAAAAAATAACTCATTTGAGCGGCAAAATCTTTTGGATTGTCTTCTGAGACCTGCTTTAAATGTTGAATCGCAACCGTAAGTGCTTTTTTCTTTCGAAGTTCTTCCTGATTATTTTCAATCCATTCTCGCCGTCGTCTGACAAACCAAGCTCCCAAGAAGATAAGAGGAGGAAAAATAAAGAGAATCAAAAGTGCTTCGGGATGGGCTTTTTGCTGCGACAGAGAGGTATTAAATTCTGGATGAATGGTTGCGATATCTTCCCCTAAAGAATTTACTGGAGAGTTTTGAGGCGCTGCACCGGCTTGGATTTTATTTAATTTTTCAGAATTAGTCCCCGGCACTACGCTAATCTCGTAGCTTGGAGTGGTAAGCTGAACATAGCTTTGTTTTTTAGGATCTAAGTAAGACAAACTCGAGGCAGGAATTTGATATTTGCCGGGCGCTTCGGGCACAATAGCCCATTTAAAACTTTTACTTCCAAAAACACCATTAGGACTTTTCTTTAGCTCCACCGCAGGCTTATCCTCATAAATTTTTAAATTAGGGATTTGTCCATTCAAAGGAAAAACAGAATCTTTAAAATTGCCCGAACCCGCTATTGTATAGGTAAGAGTGCCGGAATCTCCCACAGCGAGTTGATTCGAACTTAAATTTGTTTCGACATCGAATTGCCCCACCAATCCTTTAAAATCGGCGGGCGCGTTTTCAGGCAATTCCTTCACTTCGATTTGAAGGGGAGAAGTTTTAAAGACTCGAGGCCTAAAATCTCCCCCGCGAAAAGTGAAAAAAGGATCACTAAAACCCGGCATCTGGACAGGCTCTTCCACCTGAGCCTGCACCGTACTTTGTCCTATATTTAAAGTACCCGCCCGAAGAGGAAAAAGGGCAACGCGGTGTTCACTCACCACATAACGTTTATTCCCTAAATCTTTATAATATTTATTTTCTTTTTGGACTTCTTCACTTAAAAAATCGTGAAAATCCGGGAGCTCCAACTTGGCATCTCCCATATTCCGGCTGGTAAAAAGCCGAAAAATATAAATGATCTGTTCTCCCTTATAAGGGCTAGAATTACTGAGCTCTGCGGTCACGAAAACGTCTTTATATTGCCCATCTGCTGGAGCCGAGGGCGTTGGGCTGGGAGAATTTCCCCCCATCGAAGGGGGATTCCATCCCGGAGTATTTGAAGCAGGAGGAAGAGTGGGACTTCCCTCACTTGCGCTCACATGCACCTGAATAGGCCCTGCTTTATATTCAACGCCTTCTATAAAAACTGAAATGGGACCAATTTGAAAATCCCCCGCTTGCTTAGGGCCTAAAACATAGACAAATTCTTTTGACGACATCAACCGGCCATTAATCAACTGCACATTTGAAGAAGAACCGCGAGAGAGCACATCAAAATTTCCACGATTGGGAATTTGAGGTTCGGTCAGGAGATTAGCACCCTTCACTCGCACTGTAAGGACTACTTGATCATCCAGCGCAACACTCGGTTTGTCGACAAACGCCTCCACCGCAACGCCCTGCGCCCAAGCAGAACTGCAAGAGAGAAAGAAAAGAATAAAAAATAAAGAAATATTTTTTTTCATAAAAATATAGGTCTTATAAGACTTATAGGACCTACACCCTTCTACCAATCTTTTTCCACGCGTTTAGTCTTTCCTAATTTTTGCGTGACCTGCCCTTTTAAAATAGCCGCCGCATCTTCTTGAACAGAATCTAAAAGCGCCTTGGCCTCTTCGGGTTTCATGGCAGTTTGCCCAGGCGTTCCTGGCTTTTGTTCCTGACCAGCTTGAGAAGGTTGATTACGCCCTTCTAATTTCCCTTCAGGTTTTTGAGAGTTGTCGTTTTGTCCTTGCTGAGGATTCGAAGGGTTTTTAGATGGATCTTGTTTTTGATCGTCTCCGGATCCGTTATTATTTTGGTTGGAATTATTTTTTTGTCCAGAATCTTGTTTTTGGTCTTGAGAGTTTTGATTCGAGTTTTGAGCCTCTTGTTTCTGCTCATTTTGTTTTTGTTCATTCTGCTTTTGTTCGTTTTGGGAATCTTGAGGTTGCTTCTGAGAATCTTGCTGTGAATTCTGCTCAGAGTTTTGAGATTTAGAATTTTGATTAGGATCGGAATTCTGTTTTTGTTCGCCCGAAGAAGAACTTTGACCCGATTGATCAGAATTCTGATCTCCCGAATTCTGTTTCTTATTTTCTCCTTGGGAATTTTGAGGGGCAGAACTTTGCTGTTTCTTTTTTTCCTCAAGCTTCTTTTTCACAAACTCCAAATTGAGCTGGGCTTCTTTATCTTGCGCATCAATCTTCAGCGCCTGCTCGTAGGCCGAGATCGATTTTTCCCACTCCCCTGCCTTGTAAAAACTGTTCCCTAAATTATAGAGGGACCTTTCTTTCAAAATAGGATTAGTGCTTTCACCCGCTTTTGCATAACTCTCCGCTGCCTTTAAATAGTCTCCTCCCCGATAATAAGAATTCCCTAAATTATAGGCCGAGCTTAAGTCTTTAGGATTATCGACCAAACTTTTGGAGAAATAATTCTGCGCTTCTGCATAATCCTTCTTCGCGTAAGAGGTTCCCCCTTGATATTTTTCTAGCCAACTCCAAATTCCAGCCTGCGCGGGCAGAGCAAAAAGTAGAGAATTTAAAACAAAAACAGAAAAGACAAAAAAAGATTTTAACATCGCCTTATTATGCTTTCTTAAAAAAAGCCTGCCTTCTGAATTTCTCTTTTTTTCACCGACAAAGAACTCAATCAACCAAAGTAGTAACGCAATTCCTAACGGCCATTGAAAACGCGTTTCATAAACTCTTTTCTTGCCCGATTTAATTTCACTCCCCGTCAATGCTCCTTTTAAACCCTTGGCGTAAAGTTCGGTTAAATCGGCATCGCTTGTAACGGAGCGCACATATTCTCCCCCGCTTGCCACGGCGAGATTTGCGAGTTCTTTTTCATTCAACTTTGAGATAACGACGTTTCCGGCTTCATCTCGTTTAAATCCACCCTGCCCTTTTGGTAGAGGGATGGGAGCTCCCTCCGGAGTACCCACGCCTAAAATATAAAGGGGAATATTTTTTTCTTTCAGCTCTTTCAAAACCGACTGCAACTCTGGGCCATGATCTTCTCCATCGGTAAATAAGAGAATCGCTTTGGAGTTTTTAGAATCCTTAAAGCTCTTGAGAGCAATTTGAAGCGCACCTGTAAAATCAGTTCCTTGAATGGGAATTAAGTCGGTATTCAAACTTTCCAAAAATTGATCCACCGCTTGATAATCTAAGGTCAGTGGACAAAGTAAAATCGCCTTACCGGCAAAAGCAACCAAGCCAATCCGATCTCCTTTTGCCATTTGAAGTAAATCATAGATCTTTCGTTTTACTCGTTCTAAGCGATTGGGCTTAATATCCTCGGCGAGCATTGAATTCGAAACATCGACTGCGATAATCAGATCACTACCTTTTCGCACCACTTCTTCGAAATGATACCCCCATTTCGGTTCCGCCAACGTCACAACCAGAAAAATGAAAGCGATAAGCCAAAGGCTTTGTTTTACCAAAGGCCTCACAAAACTGTAATCGGGGATCAGTTTTGCGAGGAATTTTGCTTCACAGAATTTTTTGAGCAGCCGATTTTGTCGCCAATTCACCCAAACGAAAAAGGCTCCCAAAACAGGCAGAAGCAAAAAAAGTAAAAATAAATAGGAGTTTCCCCATCTCATAATAAAAAATTATCCCTACATTCTTTTATTTTTAAACAAACCGT
>CAYWGE010000057.1:1662-9114 GCA_964457215.1 uncultured Pseudomonadota bacterium | reverse complement strand
AGTTAAAATAGCGTAACACCCTAAAAATCATGAACGCCCTGCAAACTCTCCAAAATTTTATAGCACGTCTTTTCTTGCCACTTTATCGCTTCTTTAAAAAGCGCTTCCCCGCGCGATTTGAACATTGGAACCAAAAAGCGGGAAATCTCGATCTTTCCGCTATGCTTACCGAATTTAACCTAGCCCACCGCTTCTTTTTTAGAAATACCTTTGAAAAAATTCATTTTCAAACCGCTGATCTTGAAAAAGTCCGAGAAGCCACCCAACAAGGTCCCATCATTTATCTCATGAAAAATTGGGGCCAAATTGAGTACAATTTTTTCAATTCTCTTTTTTTAAAGGAAAATCTACCGCTCGCCACTCATGCCAATCTCATTCGCATGACCCATTGGATCCCTTTCCGGCAGCTTTTCTATAAGTTCATTGCTAAAATGGAGAAATTCGAAGAAAAAAAAATCTGGGATTTTTTTCCGGAAGAAGAAGTTATTCCTCAGGCCATTTCAAACTCCAAACCTCTCTTTTATTTTTTAAACCTTCCGGCCTTAGTCGAAACGGAAAATCAATTTGCCCGTGAAGTTCTGCAACCTATCCTTAATCAAACAAAACAATTGGCAGATAAGAACCCGAGTATTATTCCACTGAATTTCCTTTACGATCGCCGCCCTTCGAGCTCTCAAAAAAGTATCATTGATATTCTTTTCGGAGAAAAAGAAAACCCAGGCTCCATTCGCAAGCTGGTTTTATTCTTCAGAAATTACCGCAAAAGAGCGGTCGCGCAAATAGGTAGCCCTATTCCTTTAAAAGATTTTTTAAAAAATCATGCGGCAATGCCTCTAGCCGAACAAGCGCTTACTCTTAGCAAGCAACTCCAAGAATCTTTCTTTAAAGAGGCACGTGTCATTACGGGGCCACTATTAAAAAATCGAACTTTAATGGTGGATGAAATTTTAGAAGATAAACAGGTCCGTGAAGGATTGCTCCATTACGCCAAAGAAACTGAAAAACCTACTGATGCCGTTTATCTAGAAGCTCAGGAAATACTTCAAAAAATTGCGGCGGATCCAAACTATAGTTTTATCGATTTCTGGAATGTTACACTGAAGTGGGCGTTTAAAAATATCTATGAAGGACTTCAAATTGATAAAGCAGGTCTCGAGGTGGTCAAGAAAATAGCCAAAGAACATCCCATCATTTTAGTGCCCTCTCATCGCTCTCATGTGGATTATCTTTTGCTCTCTTATATTTTTTATAATGAGAACCTTTCGATTCCCATGATTGCAGCAGGTGAAAACCTCTCTTTCTGGCCCATGGGATATATTTTTAGAAAATCAGGCGCCTATTTTATTCGCCGAAGTTTCGGTGAGGACAAACTGTATCCCTTTCTTTTTAAAGCCTATCTTAAACATCTAATCCAGCAGGGGTATTTTCAGGAATTTTTTATCGAGGGCACCCGCTCTCGTACAGGAAAGCTGGAGCAACCTCGCACCGGATTGCTTTCACTCTTGGTAGAGGCCTATAGAGAAGGAAATGGCAAAGACCTCTACTTCGTACCCATCTCGATTGATTATGAAAAAGTCTTAGAAGAAGGAAGCTATGTTCGTGAAACCCGGGGCGCTTCTAAACAAAAAGAAAGTACCGGAGACTTATTACGCGTGGGAAAATATCTTCGCAATCGTTACGGAGAAGTCTATGTGCGTTTTGCATCTCCTCTTTCTTTAAAAGATTTTTTAGCAAAGCAAGAGGGGGCAGAGGATAGAGCTTCTATAGAAGCCCTTGCCAAAACTATTGCCGTCCAAATTGAAAACATCAGCACAGTAACAGCGCCAGCCCTGGTGGCAACGGGCTTACTCGCCCATACTAAAAAAGGTCAAAGTTTATCGGATCTACAAGGTAAAATAGACCTATTTTTTAAAATTGTAGAGTATAAGAAGGCCCCTCTCTCTGAAGCCCTGCAGAAAAATTATCCGAAAGCCATTCAAGATGCTTTAAGCCGTTATGCAAATCGTCGAATTATTTCACAACATCACGATGGTTCTGAATTTTTCTATACACTCCCCGATAAACAGCGCTCAACCTTAAATTATTACAAAAACAATCTGATTCACCTTTTAATAGGGCCAGCTTTACTTGCAAGAATCTTAATTCAAAACCCCTCTCAACCCATTGCCCTTTCAGCACTTGAGAAATCTTACGAAAAATTCTCAGAGATCTTTTCTCAAGAATTTGTCCACATCGACTTGTTTGAAACTACCTTAAAGCTCTACCAAGATTTTGACTGGCTTTCGGTTCAGAATGGAGAATTAAAATATAAAGCTTCTTCTGAAACCGAAATCCTCTCGCAGCTTCTGAATAATTTTATTCAAACCTATCGCCTCACTTTGCGAGCGATTCAGAAAATCCAGTTTGTAAAACTCGAGGAGAAAAGCCTGATCAAGAAAATATTAGAATTAGGAGAAAATCTTTATTTGAAAGGTGATCTCAATTCCTACGAATCGATTTCACAATTTAGCATCCAGAATGCTTTAAGACTTTGTGAAAGAGAAGGCCTCTTAAAAACTCATGAAAAAGAAATGGGGAAAAGAGGAAGAAGAATTTACTCTAGCGTTCAGGCAAAGCAAAAAATGCAAGAGCTCTCTCTTAAAATTGAAGGGGACTTCAAATTTACTTCTTCGCTCTCAAATTTTCAGAATACCGTGAATAATGGTTTAAGTCGGTAGCATTCACCGCAATAAAGTCATGGGCGACAAACTGCCCAGCTCCCTTATCAGCCATGATTTCCACTTCGTATGTATAATCGCCTGTGCGCGGATAGACTGTAAAAAGAAAACGGGTATTTTTCTTTTGTTTGAGCTCCGCAATATCCGGAAAACTCGAGATGCGATCTAAAACCTCTTTCTCAGTATAAAAGCGGTGAACCCCTTCATGCATTGCTTCAGGGAAATAGGGAATTTCACTACTCTCTTGGAGTAAACTTGTTTTTTTCAGGATGGGACGAGGAAGAGTGGGATTACGATGCGAAAAATTCATCCACCACCGAGCTTTGCTTTCACTATCAAACGCGGAGGCAATCACCCACTGCCCGGGCGTAAACCCTTCTAATTTTTCGGACGCGATAATCCCATCGGCGGGCGTTTTCACTAAAAGTTGTTGAATAAATTTTTGAGTTTCTTGTGCTTTTTCTTTACTCGGATAAATTCCCTTCACCACTATTAAGATCGGCGACCGAACAGGAATAGGAATTTCAGGGGCGGGTTCTTCTAGGTTCGGCGCTTTCGCAAAACCCGAAGTACTGAATAAGAAAATAAATATCGAGAAGACGATTATTTTTTTCATGACCCTTCCCCCCTTAAATTTAAAATACTTTACCCCCCACTAACCTCTTTTAAAGAAAAAATTTCAAGAGGAATTATCGCCCATGCCTGAATATCCCTTGTCCTAATAACCTCTCGGATCTCCATCTTAATTCAAGAGATTTTCCTTCTCCTCCCTCCTCCATCCCTTCTCTCAAAACTCGCCAAACTTCTTCAAGCACCTCTTCAGCACTTTGGACTTCGCCTCTCCTTACTTGGGCACCGGAAGCTCTTTGAGTAGCGCGTGCTGAGGCCCGTGCTAATTCCGCTAAAGAAGGAGCAGATTCTTCGAGAGCAGACGGCGCTTCGATCTGTATTCCTCCGTTTGAACCCGCGGGATCAGGAGCATAAGATTCTGAAACTCTCGTATGGGCGCGCATGTAATCCAAGCCGCGGTGCATGTTCTCTCTATCCCGAGGAACTCTAGATAAAGAAGGGCTTTCATAAAGCATTAAAATGTGCGCACCCACCTCTTGCTCAGTTGACTGTGCTATTCTTAAAAGAGCTCCAAATTCTTGCGGAGCAAGTAGATCTAGCCTTTCTAAATCAGCAAGTGTTGAGACATCGACTATTCTTCGCATTCTTTCTGGATTAGCCACCACCAGCTCCCTTAAACCCGAAAGGGCCAGAGAGCGAATATCGGGATCAACTCTTGGATGTTCGACAAGTTCTCGAAGAATACGAACGGCGTGTTCGGGGACACGCGAAAAATTTGCCTGAGGGATTTGATCGGGGAAATAATTGGCAACACGATAAAGCTCTATGATCGCCTGATAATCTCCGCCAATTGCCCTGTAACGTAAAATCTCTAAAAGCAAATGGGGTCGCGGATCTACAAAATGAGGTATGGGATCGCCGTCGACTTCCATTTGAATTGAGAGAGGCCATGCCCCTCTCCTCCTCGATCCACCCACAATCCCCGACTCATCCACCACTTCCCCGGCCATCGCTCCCCCCCCTCTTTCTACTTCTCCTCGAATCCGTTGCCATTCATTGGCAAGCGTATCTGCGTCCACCGCGTAGCCCCCGGAACGTCTATATAAAAAATGTTGCAGATACTCTTCGGCAAATCTTAAATTATCGGCCGTAAAAGTGCCCCAATCGGCAAACGCCCTTACTACAATCTCTGGGGCCGAAGGTACTAAGCCTCGCTGAACAGCCTCCTCAAAACGAGGGTAAGCTCCTGCTTCAATTCTAGCTTGCACAGAATTATCGTTTGGCCTGGAGCTTCCTGAAGCTCTTAAAAAAGCCCCTGCCCGAAATGGATCAACTTCTACCCCCTGACGATTAAGACTTAGAAGAGCTCCCGCAGCAATAAATGGCGGAGGCGGAGGAGCAAGTACTGCTGTTTCAATCACCGGCCCCCCCATTCTTCTTCCAGATACGGCAGCCCGAGCGCTAGTCCATTGCGTCACTCCCCTACTTTGAATCGCAAAAAGTAAATCTTGAGCGGGAACCACGCCGGCATTGGCAATCCGCACTAAGCCGCGGTATATTCCCAACACATTTCTGGAATCATCTACGGTTCTCCCCATCCAAACATCCGCAATCGGTTGGGTGGTCTCGAACGGATTTCTTAACGCTCGATACGCATAGGTATAAAACTCTTGAGGGGAATATTCCGCGCCTGGTAACGTCACCCAAAGTAAGTGATCCTCAAAAGGGCCTTGATGCCACCTTACAATTCTGGGCAAGAGATTTGTTCCTTCTTCAAGATCCCCATGAAGGCTCGTAAGCCCCTCTACTAAAGAGCTTCCAGGATTATTCGCTAAATATCGCTGAATCTCAGGCATCCGAAAAGTCGCATAATAAATTTCTACTTCAGCTCTTAAAGCCGCTGGTAAGGCGGCTGCTTCTTGGTGCAAGCGTTCCAAAAGATCTAACAAAGAAATCAGATTTGGGCGTAGGGTGTGAGGATCAGCAATTATATTGGCCGTGTAATGAAGGAGTGCTTCTCCATCGGGGCGCGTGACGATATCGCGGTGTAAATCCTCAAGGTCTAATCCCCCATAACTCCCTCTGACTCGATCCATCCAGCCTCCTGCCCATAACCAAGATTGGCTAAATCCCGTGATCACCACCGCGGCAGCAAAGGGGGTTCCTAAATTCCAAAGAGTGAAGCGACGTGACATGTTAGCCGAACTTGGAGAAACGGAGACAGAGGTATAAGTATCGGGCCGAGAAGGTAAGTTGTTTTGGGGAAGATCTGTTTGTTCGGGAGGTGGAAATTCAATTCCTAATAATCGATTAAAATTTAAGGTTCCATTACTAAAGAGAGGGGAAACCATAGAGGAGTTCCTTTTTTAATTTTCTCGAATGCTTTGGATTAATTTTGTAAGCATCTGACAAATGGCGTGCAGATCATCCCGCAATTCATTTTTTTGACCATCCGCAATGAGAGTCAATTCAGCTCCTAATTCAATCAGAGGGACACACTCAAAAGCAGACCCTCTAGCAATATAATAAAAGTTGGCTTTGTCTTTTGCATGCCAACGCCCCGAGCCCTCAGCGAGATTCAAAGTAATACTCGTCGACGCTCTGTTGAGTTGATCGCACCAACTATATTGCCCCTTAACTTCTTTGGTAATCATTAAAATCTTTTTGGAGAATCCAAAAGCTCTTTTATAGACATCAAGAGTTTCGAATGAAAACAGATTACTCATAACTCCTCTTTTCTTCTCGCGAAGAACGAATTACGAAGATCAAAGAACGAAATTTGGCGCAATAGCAACCAATTCAAAATACCAAATACTCGTTGTTCGTTCACGTTCTTCGTTTTTCGGGAAAATTTGGCTTGCGCCTTTCTGCTATTCCATTTTCAATCCTAAGGCACTGCCCCTATCTTTTGGAAATAGAATAGTAGAAAGGGGCTTGCGCCAAATTTATCATCCCTTTTTTTCCGAAGAACGAATTACGAAGATCAAAGAACGAAATTTGGCGCAATAGCAACCAATTCAAAATACCAAATACTCGTTGTTCGTTCACGTTCTTCGTTTTTCGGGAAAATTTGGCTTGCGCCAAATTTTATGCCCTCGGCAGGAATCGAACCTGCGCAACCCGCTTCGGAGGCGGGGACTCTATCCACTGAGCTACGAGGGCAAGCTCTATTCCTTCTCCTTACATAAGGAGACAGACAGGGTAAGCGCTGACACTTTGCTCACAAATTTTATGCATCCGATGAAAAATTAGGCAGTCTTGGTTAACAAAAAAAAGAAAGGGACTCAAGGAGAGCTTTGGTAATTGCCTTTTTCATTTTTTTAAACTTTGGTATGAGTTTTGCTTTAACACTCTCTGTAAATTTATTTTCTTAAAAACTAAGGAGGAAAAGAATGTTCAAAAAGACGGTTTTTTTCAGTTTTATTTCCCTAAGCATTTTGATGCTCGGGACATCTCTCTTAAAGGCTCAAGTGCCTGCGCCTTTGCCATCGGCCCCACCGGCAGCAGCAGCTCCGGTTGCTGCTCCAGCACCTGGCGCAAAGGCAGATCCTACACTCGAACAACGAGTGAATGATCTTGAAGCCTATATTAATAACTCCGCACGCGGTGCTGATGCCGCCGATTCAAAAGTCACATCAAAAGTAGGCGGTGCAGGCCCTGGGCATAATGGTTGGATGATGACCTCGGCTGCATTAGTTCTCTTCATGACATTGCCGGGTTTGGCCTTGTTTTATGGAGGTCTCGTCCGACGAAAAAACATCCTCTCCGTCCTCGCTCAATGTTTAGGAATTACAGGACTCGTAACCCTTCTCTGGTGGGCATTTGGTTATAGTCTAGTATTCGCAAAAGGCGGGCCCTTCTTAGGCGGTTTAGATTTTGCTTTCTTAAAAGGGGTCGATTCTAATCCAAACACCGATTATTCCTATTGGGTCTCACATAATGTTTTCTCTATGTATCAAATGATGTTCGCCATCATCACCCCTGGATTAATTATCGGTGCAATTGCAGAACGCATGAAATTTTCAGCGATCATGCTCTTTGTCGCTTTGTGGATGGTAATCGTTTATTTCCCTCTCGCCCACATGGTTTGGGGAATCACCGGTTATATGAATGGAGTTTGGAATGCGGGCGCTACAATCAAGGCAATCGACTTTGCCGGTGGAAC
>CAYWGE010000057.1:0-1652 GCA_964457215.1 uncultured Pseudomonadota bacterium | reverse complement strand
GCTGGTCTGCTCTCATTCTTTGTATGATTTTAGGTAAACGCTTAGGTTTTGGAAAAGAATCCATGCCTCCTCACAGTATGGTTCTTTGTATGGTAGGAACTGGAATGCTCTGGGTCGGTTGGTATGGATTTAATGCAGGCTCTGCCGTTGCTGCCGATGGCGTGGCTGCAAATGCGTTCATGACCACCACTTTGGCTGCCGCCGTTGCTTCCTTTACTTGGGGCTTTATCGAGTGGGTCACCAAAGGCAAGCCGAGCGTTTTAGGTTTTTGTTCGGGCGCGGTCGCGGGCTTAGTTGTCATCACCCCCGCTTGCGGCTTCGTCAATTCATCTTCTGCGGTCATTATCGGAATTCTTGCAGGACTTGTTCCTTTCCTTGCTTGCACCAAACTTAAACATTGGTTTGGTTATGATGACGCCTTAGATACTTTCGGTGTTCATGCCGTCGGTGGAACCTTAGGCGCTTTCGTTACCGGTATTTTTGCAACAGCAGATGTCAATGCAAACTTACTGACTAATCTGAAAGATGTCGTTGGTAAAACCTTATGGTTAGAACAACTCAAAGCTATGGGATTCACGATTGCACTTTCAGTTGTCGCGACCGTAGTAATCGCTTATATTGTGAAAGCTGTGGTTGGCTTACGTCCTACTGAAGAAGTCGAACGAATGGGACTGGATGTGGCCGAACACGGTGAAGAAGGTTACGTATTTTAGTACTTATTCCATAACTGGCGATCTGCTTCGTTGTGCCTCATTCGCGATCCTCGTCCCGTAAATACGGGACACCGGTCTCGATTAGACTGCCTCGCAGCTCATCCAGTTCTGAAATAAGTGGCAAATTAGTGTTCCAATAAACACTTTGATAAAAAGGAATAAAATTTATGAAAAAAATTGAAGCGATTATCAAACCCTTCAAATTAGATGAAGTCAAAGAATCGCTACAAGCGGTTGGAGTCCAAGGCATGACCGTTTCTGAAGTGAAAGGGTTTGGGAGACAAAAAGGTCATACCGAACTTTATCGCGGTGCAGAATATGTTGTCGATTTTCTGCCAAAAGTAAAAATCGATATTATTGTAAACGATGCCGATGTTCAAAAAGTAGTAGAGGCCATTCAAAAAGCCTCGAAGACTGGACGTATCGGTGATGGTAAAATCTTCGTCACGCCGGTTGAAGCTGTCATTCGTATTCGAACTGGTGAAACAGGAGAAAGTGCTATTTAACTCTGTTTGGAAATTTTCTTTTCTTCCTTCAAATCCTCTTTTCCTTCGGGAAAAGGGGATTTTTTTTGCTTGTTGAAAGGTTGACTTTTTCTCGAACTCGGTAGAGGAATAACTATGCAAAAAGTTTTTCAAAATGCAAAAGAGGCCATTGCCGATATTCAAGATGGAGCCACCCTCATGGTTGGGGGGTTTGGTCTGTGTGGTATTCCCGAAAATCTTATTTTGGCCCTGCGCGATAAAGGGGTTAAGAACTTAACGGTGATTAGCAATAATGCCGGTGTCGATGATTTTGGTTTAGGGCTCTTACTTCAAACCCGACAAATCAAAAAAATGGTTTCAAGTTACGTCGGAGAAAACAAAACATTTGAAAAACAATTTTTAGAAGGAAGTTTAGAAGTCGAATTCAATCCTCAAGGAACCTTAGCCGAACGTA
>CAYWGE010000056.1:0-9152 GCA_964457215.1 uncultured Pseudomonadota bacterium | reverse complement strand
TTGATGCGGATTAAGCAACGCGATCACTTCCTCATCAGGAACTTGTGAAAAATCTTTGAAGAACTGACTGACTGCAGAGAAATCATCAGGCACTTCTAAACAAACGATTTTGTCCGCAAACTCTTTGAGACGTCTTATAGTATCAGGAGGGGAAACCGCCGTCGCGACAACAATCTGAGAGGGATTTTTCATCCGAACGGTTTGAATAGCCGAGATCATGGTAGACCCTGTTGCGACTCCATCATCGACTAAAATGACTACACGGCCCTTTGGGTTTAAGGAAGAACGATTGGGAGTATAATTGTTGCGACGGCGGCGAAGGGTTTGGAGTTGTTCTTCCTTTTCTTGTTCTAGATAAAACTTTGAAATATTTAATTCTTTTGCTTGAGGATTCAAATAAACATGGCCGTCTTCATCCACAGCCCCCATCGCAAATTCGGGTTGATGAGGAGCTCTTAATTTACGAACCAAAACTACATCAAGTTCTCCCTGCAGTTGCTTCGCAAGAACATATCCCATAGGCACAGCGCCCCTGGGAATCGCAAGAATTAGCGGATTTTTCCCACGATACTCTGCTAGCTTACCCGCCAACAAGCATGCTGCCTCTTCGCGATTTTTGAAAGATAGGCTCATCTTTCTTTATCCTGTTCATCTTCCAAAGCAGTAATTAGAGTTGACCTCGTGATTCTTTTTTTCGCTCCATAAAAACAACATCTGCTATTTTTTTTAACTCCTCAGCCAAAATTCCTAAAACATCATCCAAGGCAAGAATGCCACTCAAGAAACCTTTTGTATTCACAATGGGAATTCGACGGACACCTCTTATTTGCATTTTTTGGATCGTTTCATAAACCTCATCTTGTTCTCTCGCAGTAACCACCTGCGTTTTCATGATGTCTTCTACCGAGATTTTCTCTAAAGGGACTCCTTCACTTAAAACTTGGGTAAGTATATCTCGATCCGTGATCATCCCGATGGGAAAATTTCCCCCTTCTTTTTCCTCTACCACAACAAGAGACCCGACGTGGTCGCCCCGCATTTGTTTACCTGCTTGTAGCAGAGATGCATCTTTTTTGATGACACTCACTTTTCGACTGCAAATTTCTCCAATATTCATAAAAAATCCTCCTTGCTTCTAAAGCCGATAGAAACCGAACTATTTCGCAAGCCGGGTATGCAACAATTCAGCCAACGATCTGAGAGCATCTACCGCTGTAAAAATACCTACAACTTTTCCATTTTGCACAACAACCGCCGAGCCATATTTATTGCGAGACATCTCTTCGGCTACTTCATCTAAACTTGCTTCGGGAGATACAGTATAAGGATCTGGAGACATGGCTTCCTTTACTTTTACTTGAGTAGGATCTACCCCATAGAGAGAAGTGATCAAATGTACATCTCGGTCCGAAATGAGCCCGACAATTTTTCCACCTTCCAGAACGGGAAGATGCCTAATACTATTTCCTGCCATCACTTCTTTTGTCTTAAGGATCGTTTGTTCTTGACCAATTGTGTGCGGACATGTGTGCATGTACTTTTGAATACTCGGAATAGGCTTAGTCATAATAACTCCTTGGGTATGTTAAATTTTAAAAATCATTGGAACAACTTCTTCTTTTTTAACAACAGAGTGCTGAAGTGAATATGAGTCTGCTCAGAAAAGAAGGTGATCTTGATCAGGTTTTTAATTTGCTAAGCTCTACATGGGGCTGCACATGACCCGCAGTAAAAAGACTTAACACACATCTTTTTTTTGATTTGTGAACCAGCCATAATACACAAGCAAAATGGTTCCAACGCTATGAAAGACAATACCAAAAGTATTTAAACTAGGCGTTACTGTAATTCCCCAAAAATCCATCGGAAGAAGCCCACTATACGCTAACCAAATGTGGCCGAAGAGGCCTTCGAATAAAAAACCTGCTAGAAACTTCGAGATTTCTTTGCTTTTGCACATAAATATTCTCCTTTTTTTATTTTTCTAACCATTCCCCGCTTTCATTTTTTTCGTAAACTTTTTTAACAGCAGCCCAGGCAACACGATGCGAAACTTCATCTCGATTCGAACGATCGGCATACTCCTTCCAGGCGTGATTGAACACGGCGCTGTAAATTTCCTGGGCGTGAAGAGGAAGAATCCTTTGAAGTTTTTCTGGCAATGGATGTTGTGCAGAATAAGGCATACTCACTCCTTTATAAAACTCCATCTAGCCTTACTATGTATGCTAAAGCATTGAGTCCCACGATGATTCACATCACCTCTCTAGATGATCTTAATCAGCTAAACCTAGAGAATGAAACTCTTGTCAAAACCTCAAATTAAATATAGCTCTCAACCAAGAAACGATCAAAAAAGCCTCCGTCATGTCAGAAAACTTTAAAAAAAATTTCTTTTCGAAAGAAGAGCAAAGCACCGCGATCGAAGCGATGTTTAATGCGGCCAGTCTTGGGATTATTATTGCGGATGCAGAGGGAATCATTCATCAGGTTAATCCATACACCAATCGGCTTTTTGGCTATGCCCCTGGTGAATTAATCGGACAAAAAATTGAAGTCTTAATCCCGAAGTCTTTAAGAGAAAAACATGTAGAGCATCGGGAAGATTTTAATAAAAAACCCAAGGCCAGGGCCATGGGATCAGGAATGAATCTCTTTGGCTTGCGAAAAGATGGGAGTTTGCTGCCCGTTGAGGTGAGCCTGACCCATTATGAAAGAAATGGTAAACGAGAAATTGTGAGTTTTATCAGTGATATTACCGAGCGAAAAAAAGCTGAAGATGCCTTAAGAGTCTTAACCCTCGAATTAGAAAAGAAAGTAGAAGAAAGAACTCAAGAGCTCTCTCAAGCCTTTATTGAGCTTCAACATACTAACGAGAATCTTCAAAGAGCCGAAGAAGAAGCTCGGGAAGCCTTAGAAAAAGAAAAAGAACTCAATGAATTAAAATCGCGCTTCGTCTCTATGGCTTCCCATGAATTTCGCACCCCCTTAAGCGGCATTCTTACTTCAGCGACTCTCATTTCTAAATATCAAACCACTGAAGATGCCGAAAAACGTGCAAAGCATATTAACACTATTAAAGCTTCTGTTCAGAGTTTAACGACTATCCTCAACGATTTTCTTTCGCTCGAACAAAACAAACTGGAATGTCGTCCTGTTATTTTCAATTTAAAAGATTGGACTCAAGGGATGCTGGACGAAATGCAAGTGCTGACTAAAAAAGGGCAACGCATTCTTTATGAACATCGTGGAGATTTTTCTGAAATCGAAACCGATAAAGATATCTTAAGAAATATCTTTTTGAATCTTATTTCCAACGCCATCAAGTACTCAGAGGATGAGAAGGAAATTCACGTTACAACCGAGACTCAAAAAGATCTAACCATCTTAAAGGTTCAAGATTCTGGGATCGGCATACCCGAAGCGGATCAAAAACATATATTCGATAAATTTTTCCGCGCTCAAAATGCAAATACGATTCAGGGCACGGGTTTAGGACTCAATATCGTCAAACGCTATCTGGATTTATTAGAAGGAAGTATTGAGTTCACCAGCGAAGAAAATCACGGCAGTACTTTTATCATTCGCCTTCCGACAAGGAGAAATCTATGAAAAAAATTCTACTCATTGAGGACGATAAAATTGTTCGTGAAAATACGGCGGAAATTTTAGAACTTGCCCATTATAAAGTAGCCACGGCGGAAAATGGAAAAAAAGGAATTCAACAGCTCAAAGAATTTTCTCCCGACTTAATCCTCTGCGACATCATGATGCCAGAGCTCGATGGCTATGGAGTGCTACATATTTTATCGAAGGAACCTGCAACCGCCGCAATTCCGTTTATCTTTCTGACAGCCAAAACAGAGAAAAGCGAAATGAGAAAAGGCATGAACTTGGGTGCAGATGATTATCTTACTAAACCTTTCGAAGAAACCGAACTCTTAAACGCTATTGAAACCCGTCTTAAGAAAAATGAAGCCCTCAAAAAAGAATTTGCTCAAAATCTCGAAGCACTTCACGAATTTTTAGATGAAGCCAGAGGCTTAAAAGAGCTCGAACAACTCTCCGCCCTTCAACCTATCGTGCGTTATAAAAAGAAGGAGATCATTTTTCACGAAGGAGATTCCCCTTCTTCTATTTTTTTCTTGAACCAAGGAAAAGTAAAAACCTTCAAATCTCATGATGAAGGAAAAGAATACGTCACGAGCTTATACAAAAAGGGGGAATTTTTTGGCTATACCCCTTTAATTGAAAATGCACATTACCCTGATTCTGCCATGGCTCTAGAAGATTGCGAGGTATGTAAAATTCCAAAAGACGATTTTACAGCGCTTCTCTATAAGAACCGAGATGTCGCTACTCAATTTATCAGGATGTTATCCAACAAAGTAATAGAGAGAGAGAAACAACTTTTAAGTCTTGCCTATGATACCGTACGTAAACGGGTGGCTGTGGCTCTCCTTGCTTTAGCTAGGCAATTTCCGGAAACAAACAAAAAAATTCAAAAAGTGGCCATCAACCGAGAAGACCTTTCTAATATGGCAGGGACTGCTACGGAAACAGTCATCCGCTGCCTCAGCGAATTTAAATCCGACAAATTGATAGAGGTCGATGGTCGTAACATCCTGCTTCTCAACCGAGAAGGCCTTGAGGAAATTCAATAGCAAATATGACTTAGATCATTTTTTTCTACCCCCCTCTCTTATATTTTAGGGGAGTGAAAGTCTTATTAATTCCTACAGATTTTTCGGCGGCTTCGCAACAAGCCCTTCAATACGCCGTATCCTTTCTTCTGAACAGCAGAGAGGGCGGCAAAATATTATTGTTGAATACCTATCTTCTTCCGAATGCTGCCCCAGATCGATTAGTAGCGCTTCATGATGAGTTGAGAAATAAATCTACACAAAAACTCAAAGAACAAGTTTGCTTCGCTCAGGAGAAGATTTCAGATCATCAAATCCGCTTCGAGACTTTATCCCGCATGGGTTCTTTGGAAAATGTAATTGCTCATCTTGTTAATGAGCAAAAAGTGGATGGCGTCGTCCTTGGGCTACAGGGAACTCCAAAAGAAAAAGAAAGAATCGGTAGAATGGTAGACCGTATTCATTGTCCACTGATCACTGTCCCCGTCACAATAAAGGAGGGTATTTAAATGTCTGGCATTCATGTTCGTTTTGAAGTTTCTCCCGAAGATTTTTTAGCGCATTTAACAGAGGCTGTTTATGCCGTAGCCCTACAACATGGTTTTAAAGACTCCTTCTTAAAAGTGCAATTAGATCTCTAGGATGCTCTTCGAGAAGTGATTCGCAAAGATATGTTGGTCGCAACTCAATGTGGGAGCGAATCTTTAGGTATTTGCACGGCGTCTTCTCGAGCAGAGCCTTGGTCAAAAGGAGCAGAGAAAATTTGCAGCGATGAAAAATAAGGAAGACAATGGGAGTCGCAACTCAACATTTGATACAAGAACATCAAAAAATTTTACTCCTATTACAGGTTTTAGAAGAAATTTGCACCCTTTTAAAAGAGGAAAAACAACTTCCCAAACAACATATCGAGATACTTATTCGGTATTTTGAAGTCTTTTCCGACAAACTCCATCATGGAAAAGAAGAGATGGTTTTGTTCCCTGCCCTACTTGCAAAAGGATTCCCTCTGGGCGGCGGCGCTTTGTGCACTTATTTTAAAAGTTTACAAATGATGGGCCCTACTATTGAGGAGCAGATCCAAGAGATAGAACTTAATCCTCATCTGCCCAGTAGTGATAAAAAAAACTCCGAATGGAATCTCCCGGTTCTTGAGGAGCATCATCTCGGACGGCGCTTAGTTCAACGCATGCGATTTGAAATAGGAAAACCCCGATTTGTGGAATTTGCCCTGCGGTTTAACAACTTTCTTCGGGAACACATCGAGAAAGAAAACCGTTGTCTTTTTCCAATGGCAGACGATTGCCTATCCGAACTACAACAGAAGAAATTAGTAGAAGAATTTGAAAAAATTGAACAACCGATCTTTTCTTCGGAAGAATTTAAATTCTTGGAAAAAGAATGGAAACAATTACAAGAGATTTACCCCTCCAAAAGCTAGGCCCCGAGGGCACGAGTAATGTATTCACTTTTTTAAAGGCAAAGCAGCTTCCATCTTGGGCCATCCCAAAACGGGCAAATAGCGAAATGCCCAAATTGCAAAGGCGCTACACCAAAAAATACCTGCCCAATAGGCTTTTGTAATCAGAAAGGGCCAAAACAAACCCAACACCGGGAAAAAAACACGAATTATCGCTGCGACTTGCACAAACAAAAGAGCAAGGAGCATAAATGGATCTGCAACTAAAGGGAGCCCTCCATGGCCACGGACCACTCGCGTACTGATCCCCAAAAGTAAGGTGCCGAAGGCTCCCACAAAGAGCGCATGCAATGCAGGGGTAGCAAAAAGAGGAAAAGGCATCACGCCAGGATGTAAAAAATAATAGACCAGCTCAAATCCAGAGAAACCCAAAAAAATAAGAATCCAGAAAAGTCCTAAATAAAGAACACTAAGCATAGGGGCCTGTTTAATTTTTGAAGGGAGCCAATTTTTCCACTCTCGAGCAAGGACAAAAAATAAAACTAAATGTAAAATCCAATTCAGCAAATTGTAGATTGCTAAATTTCTGCACAAGAGAAGAATGAAAAAATGAAGTAGAATCAAAGCCAAAACAATTTGTAACGTAAAGCGCCCTCGACGGGGAATATAGCCCGCAATCACTCGGCCGGTAAAGAAAGGGACAATCCGATAAGTAATGGAAATCACCAAAAACAATAAATAATACGTCCCAAACTCCATACTCAAGCGATAAAGCTCCGAGGAAAAATGAAAAGGAGTAAAAAGGTAGAAAAAGAAAGAACCCAGCGCCCCAAAAAACAGGGCAATCAAAATAAAGAGCGGCTGAGAATTTTCCCGAAATTTTCCTTCCTTCAAATAGCACTTTGTCAATAATGCCAAGAGAGCTAAATAACTTGAAATTTCAAAAATGGCCGCAAATATCATCCATTTTTCCTGATAAAAAGCCCCGGCAATTAGAAATAATTGGCTCAGGAGAAGTCCCATCCACAAAGAAAGAATTTGCACAGAAGAAGGAAGGGGTTGATTCACAAAACGGGGAAAAGCAGTAAGAGAGAAACCAAAAACATAGAATCCGATCACACCGTAAATCATGATGTGGCTATGAATCTGAGGGGGCGCCTGTTTCCAATCCAAGAAGAAATTTTGATGTTCGAGAAGAAAAAAATAAGCGAACCAAATGCCCACTGAAGCCATTGCATACAAAGGCCCTATGAGAAAAAAAAGCCGGTAAGGTTCTAACAACAAATTTCGGATCGAAAATTTCATTTTGGGGTAAGCTTGCATTCAATTGAGCAAAATCTACCATGACAGCAAACATTTTAAAACATGACGGAAATCATATGAATGGACAGTAAAATAAACCTATTGTAGAAACAAATATCTGGTTTATCCCAGAATTTTACTTAACCCTTTTCGATAAAAGGAGATACCTCAAAATGAAATCCAAGCACATACTGGCTTCTATATTTTCTACCGCCCTAACTCTTGCTCTTATCGTTTGTCTGGGAGCTTGTGGTAAGAAATCAGAAACCCCTGGCATTGATGCTTCACCTAGTTCTCCGATGGCAAACAAGGGGATTGGCCCCGTAAAAAGCGTTACATTAGGTCCTATTGATTCCCAAAAAGCTTCTCAAGGTGAAACCATTTTCAAAAACAAATGCGCCGCGTGTCATAAAATGGATGAGAGATATGTCGGTCCCGCTCTAAAAGGAGTCACCGCGCGTCGAAGCCCGGAATGGATTTTAAATCAGATCCTCAATCCTCAAGAAATGACTCAGAAAGACCCTATCGCCAAAGAGCTTCTTGCCACTTATCTCACCCAAATGACTTTTCAAAATGTAAGCGAAGAAGAAGCAAAACAAATTTTAGAATATTTGAGGCAAATGGATAACCAAGGCACAAAACCTTAAAAAGGAAGGGAATTTTTATGCGATCCTTAGGAAAAACAGGCATACAGTATTTCGTCTTGAGTTTGATTTTACTTTCGTCGTTGTTTGTCCTCTCCTGTGGCAAATCAAGAGAGGGAGGGAATATCCTGGCGGGAGATGCTGCCGAGCGTGTTTATGTAGCACCCGGTCAGAAAGACGAATTTTACTGGTTTATGTCGGGAGGATTTAGTGGACAGGTTGCCGTTTATGGTATTCCTTCAGGGCGTCTGTTCAAGCAAATCCCCGTGTTTTCTGTTTATCCGGAAAATGGCTATGGATTCGATGAAGAAACCAAAAACATGCTCATGACCACCCGCGGACTTATTCCGTGGGACGACGCTCATCATCCTGAGATTTCCCTTACGAAGGGAGTGCAAGATGGACGATGGCTCTTCATTAACGGAAACAATACGCCTCGTATCGCACGACTGGATCTTAAAACTTTTGAGACTGCTGAGATTTTAGAAATACCCAATAGCGGAGGAAACCACGCCTCCCCTTTCTTAACAGAAAATACAGAATACTTGATGGCTGCCACTCGGTTTTCACTCCCTATCCCTCAACAAGCGCTTCCTGTGGAAAGTGCGGCGGAAGGAAAATTCAAAGGAACCATCACGATGGTGAAGGTAGATCCTCAAACAGGCCGCATGAGTATTGATTTGCAGGTATTGGTTCCTGGATTTGATTATGACATTGCCCATTGCGGAAAAGGCCCTTCCCACGATTGGTGTTTCTTCACCACTTATAATACAGAACAAGCCTATAAGATGTTGGAAATCGAGGCCTCTAGGAATGATAAAGATTATATTCTAGCTTTCAACTGGGCTCTGGCGGGGCAATGCCTCACTCAAGGCAAGGCGAAAGATTTTTCAGGAAATTATTACGACAATTTTCATCCCGAAAATAAACCGACCATCTCCGAAAAACGCAGCGGCGTGAAACTCATGAACCCTACCGATTGCCCAGGAGTAATGTATTTTCTGCCTACTCCCAAAAGCCCCCATGGAGCTGATGTGGATCCTACGGGTGAATACATTGTAGCCGGTGGAAAATTGGCCACCGTGATTCCTGTGCATTCTTTTACAAAATTTCAAAAAGCGATTCAGGATAAATCGAATACGA
>CAYWGE010000055.1:3669-9350 GCA_964457215.1 uncultured Pseudomonadota bacterium | reverse complement strand
AAATGCTGCGCGTGAACCCGAAGTGGTAGATCTCGCAAATTACCTGAATAAAATGGGTGCAAAGATTAAAGGGGCTGGCACCTCTCGTATTGAAATTGAAGGAGTAGAAAGTTTGCACGGGGTCGAACATGAAATCATGCCCGACCGCATCGAAGCGGGCACATTCATGATCGGAGCCAGCATGAATCAGGGAGAGATTTATATCGAAGGAATGATCCCGGAACATGTTCAGGCTTTAACTCAAAAATTACAAGAGGCTGGCAGTAAAATTGATGTTCTTCCCAATAAACAAGTTCGCGTGATAGGCCCTAAAAAAATCCGAAGTGTGGATGTGACGACAGCTCCATACCCTGATTTTGCGACGGACTTTCAGGCCCAGTTTATGGCGCTTATGACGCAGGCCGAAGGGACTTCCACCATCACCGAAACGATTTTTGAAAATCGGTACATGCATGTGGGTGAACTTATCCGAATGGGTGCTGATATTAAAACGGAGGGAAATCGCGCAATTATCAAAGGGGTAAGTCAACTTTCGGGGGCTCCGATTATGGCAACCGACTTAAGAGCCTCAGCCTGCTTAGTGTTAGCTGGACTCGCCGCAAATGATATTACCGAAATTTCTCGAGTTTATCACATTGATCGTGGCTACGAAAAAATTGAAAAAAAATTCAGAAAATTAGGCGCCAAAGTAAAACGCGTCAAATTAAAATATTAATTATGCAAATCGTTAAAACCAGCGATAAAAATTTTGACGCAAAATTCCGTAAAGTAACCACACGCCACGAAACATTAGGCAAAGGCGTTGAAGAAACGGTGAACAAAATCATTAAAGAAGTGCGCCGAAAAAAGGACGCTGCTTTAGTGAGCTTTACGCGTAAGTTTGATCTTTTTAATATTCATCCAAAAAAAATAGCGGTTACCCCTGCAGAGATTGAAGCGGCATATGATCAAGCAAACCCCAAGGCTTTAAAAGCACTCCAACTGGCGGCCAAACGTATTCACGAATTTCATAGTAAAATCCATCTCAAATCTTGGGAACATACCGAAAAAGGCATTAGTTTAGGGCAACAAGTCCGCCCGCTCGAGCGCGTGGGCATTTATGTACCGGGAGGAAAGGCTTCTTACCCCTCTTCTGTTCTCATGAATGCAATCCCCGCCTCCGTTGCAGGTGTTGAAGAAATTTATATGGTAACGCCTTTTCCGCGAGGCGAAGTGAATCCTTATGTATTAATTGCCGCAGAGCTTGCTGGAGTTGAAAAAATCTATAAAGTGGGTGGTGCTCAAGCGGTTGCCGCTTTAGCTTACGGAACCGAAACCATCCCTCAAGTCGATAAGATCGTCGGACCCGGAAATATTTATGTAGCCACTGCCAAGCGTCAAGTTTTTGGCCAAGTCGCAATCGACATGATTGCAGGGCCTTCTGAGATTACTGTTGTGGGAGACGGAAATACCCCAGCAGATTGGGTGGCCGCCGATCTTTTAAGCCAAGCGGAGCACGATGAGCAAGCGAGCGCCATTTTAATTTGTTGGGATGAGGCCTATGCGCTCGAAGTTAAAAAATCTCTTCAAACCCTTTTGGAAATCTTGCCTCGTGGGGCCATCGCAAAAAAATCGATCCAAAACCATGGGGCGATTTTTATTGCGCGTAATGAAAATGAAGCGATTGATCTCGCTAACAGAATCGCCCCTGAACATTTAGAGCTCTCTGTCCAACACCCTCGTAAACTTTTATCTAAGATTAAAAACGCCGGCGCTATTTTCTTGGGATCCTACACAACCGAGGCCTTTGGAGACTATTTGGCCGGCCCCAATCACGTGCTTCCCACAAACGGCACTGCACGATTTGCCTCTCCTCTTTCAACTCTCGATTTCTTAAAGCTCTCGAGCGTGATTGAATGCAACAAAGCGGCGGTAAAAGAACTGGGCTATGACGTGGCTCTCCTAGCCGAACTCGAAGGCTTAGAGGCCCATGCCCTCTCGATGAAATTACGTCTAAATACTTAAAATTTCTATTGCATCTCCATTTTTTAATTTCATTTTTTTTGCGGCAGATCCTTGATTCACCGCAATCTCCAGAAATCCGGCACTCCCAAACAAGAGAGTAATCTCACCTGCTTTGTTTTGAGCATAATATTTCTTTACGGAAGAAAACTTTTTCTTTTTCACCACAATTTGAAATTTCAAATTTGGAAAATATTTCTTTAAAAAATCCTGAGATAAATTGGTGATCGCATTTCCAAAATGATCGATATGAATAATTTGCCCAATAATTTTATTTTTTTGTACTTGAGGGGAAAAGTCATCCAGCTTCTGATAATTTGAAATAAGTTTTCCAAATTGTTGAGGAGCAATTCCTTTCGAAAGATGGGCCGCTACCGGAGCAAAAATGTCTCTTCCATGAAAGGTCTGAGAACATTCTTTTAAAAAATATTTTCGATTTTCTAAACGAATTACTTTTATGGGTTTTTCGTGGGCTAAAACTAAAGTCAAAAGACCGTTATCTGGCGCCAAGAAAAAATAGTCTTTTGTTTGAACTAATAAGACTTGGCGAGCACTGCCTACCCCTGGATCAACCACCGCGACAAAAATAGAGCCCTTAGGAAAATAACGATACGCTTGATGAAGAGCAAAACCTGCCTGGACAATATCAAAAGAAGAAATTTCGTGGGTAAGATCGATGACAGAGGTCTGCGGAGCGATTTGCGCAATCACCCCTTTTAAGATGCCCACATAGGGATCTTTTAAACCAAAATCGGTAAGAAGAACGATGGACATGGGAACGTACTTATCTGAATTTTATTTCTCCTTCAAAGCTTTTTGAATCTTCTTATTCGGTAAAAAATTTAACTTAGAAACAACAGACCGTCCTAATCGCTTTTCCAATTCCTTGCGAGCACCTCCCGCAATTTTACCACCCGCCTTGGCATCACTTTTAAGTTTTGTCAGGCCTTGAGAATCTTCATTTTTATGAATTTCCGTCGTTGAACGTTCACCAAGCATGGTAAAAATGAGTTCAAAATCGTCCATGTGGTCTCGAAGATTTTCCCGCTTAAGACCTTTGAGATTTTTATACTCCGAGGGGGTAACACCAAAGGTGGCTTTTGAAACTTCTGCTGTTAGAATTTCGTAATCTTTTTGCCTTTGTGCACCGCGCTTTTGCCACTCCTCCGTCAATTCTTCTCGGATAGCAATGCCCCGCATGCGCTTCTCGATCCAATCTTCAGGATAGCCTTTGAGCTTATAGAGCATTCGCGTACGTTTAGTGGCGAGCTCCGGATTCTCGATTTCTTGCACACGCTCATAGCCTACTTTGGCCAACCAACGTTTGAAGGGTTCGGCTTTAGGGGAAGGGATCGACTGGATAATGCGGAAGAGGCCCTCGGTATTGGCGCAGTCTGTTTCCCTTAATTTTCCATCAAGAGCAGGCAATTTCAACCCGTGACAAAGTGTCACGACTTCACTTCCTTCTTCTTTTAATCTCTGTTTCAACTTACGCCAGTAAGCTCCCGCATCTGGGCTATTCATCAGAACTGCACAAACGTCCACAACCGAAAACCACCATTCATTCACATAAAGTGTTTTTCGGATTTGTTTGCCTTTAAAGATTGAGATTTTGGTTCCCATAAATACTGAATTAAATCATTGTCTGACTAACAATCTCCGTCATCTGTTGAAGTAAATGTCTTTTTTCTCCAATGAGTTCAATCTGTCTTTTAGCAGCTTGTCTATATTCCAAAATTGCTAATTTTATTTTCTGAGGGACATTATTTGCTAACAAATCAGGAGGGATTAATATTCGAGAGGCATTCTCATTTAAGCCAACGGAAAACCCTGCGATAATCCCATGAAATTCACGAAACCGCTCGAAATCAGCACTTTTTGGAACCAAAGCTAAGACTTGATAAGGAGAAAGAGGGACTGCAGTAGCAAAAGAAAAACCACCAAAGGCTTTATTATCATCAAGTCGTCGAACAGCTACGCAAAGTTGTTGGTGCACCCAGCATGATTCGAACATGCGACCTACGGTTTCGTAGACCGTCGCTCTATCCAACTGAGCTATGGGTGCACGAACAACTCTGCACTGCGAGGCGTGGCGTATCATAATCTCATCTAATGTGTCACGCATTCATACAACGAGCTCGCCAAAATGAGATTACGGAGGAGGGGGGATTCGAACCCCCGGTAAGACTTTCGCCCTACGACGGTTTAGCAAACCGTTGCCTTAAGCCACTCGGCCACCCCTCCTAAGAGTACGCGGGATAAGCTACTGCGCATTCCAATAGCGGCGTTAGACACCCTAAAAATCCTCATGTACATTTATGTACATGAGGATTTTTAGGGGCCCGTCTGCCTTGCTCTTGAAATGCTCGTAACGCTTCTCCAACATACTCTCAGCAAAAGAACGAACCCTTTCTATACCCAATCTTTTCAAATTCGTGCAAGTCCTTTCAAAGCATCTCTTTTTCACTTTTTCCTTCTCTTAAGAAAGAGTAGATCAATGCCCATGGCCAAAGAAGCGAAAAAATTGAATAATCCCTTTGATAAGCTCCTACCCTCTCTTATTTTAGATGCCATTACAGCGCAAGGGTTTGAAGCAACCGGGATTTTTTATCCTTTAAATAGCTATGAAAATCGCGTTTATGAAATTCATTTGGAGGAAGAAGAACCCCTCATCGTTAAGTTTTATAGGCCTGGGCGCTGGTCTTTACAGGCTATTACCGAAGAACATCAATTCTTAGATCGCTTGGACGAACTCGAAATTCCTGTCGTGGCCCCTTATTATTTAGAAAAACCCTTACCTACCTGTCAAAGCTTAGCGGAATGGGAAGGCTTTTATTACGCGCTCTACCCAAAGTTTCGAGGCCGTGTGAATGCAGATCTTTCCTTGCAAGACCGCGAATGGTTGGGCCGAAGCTTAGCGCGCCTTCATAAAGTGGGAGAACATTTTCAAACAACCGAGAGAATTCATTTAAATCCTCAAACTTATGGCTATGGCTCGCTACAATTTATTTTAAGCCAAAATTTTTTACCCGCGGATTTGAAAACCAGTTTAGAAAATATTCTACTTCAAGCCATTGGCTTGACTGAAGTTTTTTTCAAACGAGAACTCCACCCTTTTTTACTGCATGGCGATTGCCATTTAAGTAATATTTTGTGGAATAAAGAGGGGCCCTTCTTGCTCGATTTTGATGATATGGTGGTGGCCCCTGCTGTGCAGGACGTGTGGATGCTGTTTCATGGAAGCCCCGAAGAAGTCCACCTTCAACGCGAGGCTTTTTTCAAAGGCTACGAGTGTTTTCGTCCCTTTGATTTTTCAGAATTGCAGATGAGTGAGGCTCTCCGAACCCTGCGAATGATTCGATATGCGGCCTGGATTGGTGAACGCTATGAAGAAGAAATTTTTAAGCGGGCCTTTCCCTATTACCGAGAAAGACGTTATTGGGAAGAATTTTTGCTCCACATGAAAGAACAAATTTCAGCCATGCAAGACATAGAAAGTTAACCGGTCACCTTCTCGATTTTCACACCGCTCCGACAGGCGGTACACACATCTTCTAAAGGCCATTGGTCTAGCCCTTTTGCAATGGGCAAAATCTTTTCGCAATTCGGACATACGCCTTCTCCGCCCAAGACTAAGGAATGAATCCCATGCATATAAACCGCGAGAAAAACACCTCCCA
>CAYWGE010000055.1:0-3659 GCA_964457215.1 uncultured Pseudomonadota bacterium | reverse complement strand
GACAGCCGCGAGAGCCCCAGCCCAACACAAGCCCAACATTTTTAACGCACGTTTTAGACGTGCTTTTTCATCATATTCCTGAATAAATACTTCTCCAAGGCTCTCATGCCCTTCGGTCTTGATTAAAACGGGTATAGGTTTTCCTAATTTCGCCCATACTTGCTTTTTTTCTTGGGAGGAAACTTGAACCATAAAATCCTTTTTTTTAAGATTGGACAAGAAAGCCTATATTTTCTAAACAGTTTTTCAAGGTATTTTGCTAGAAATAAAATCCGATGGAAGGATGGCCGAGTGGTTTAAGGCACCAGTCTTGAAAACTGGCGTGCTCGTAAGGGTACCGTGGGTTCGAATCCCACTCCTTCCGTAATCTTGCGTTTAGCGAGATCGTTCTGCGTTCACGTAATTCGTTCTTCGGAGGAAAACCATGACCCAACTTCTCTGGATATGCTTAGGAGGAGCTTTTGGCACGGGAGCCCGTTATCTAATTTCTGCTTGGAGCTTCGAACGTTTTGGAGCTTCTTTTCCTCTGGGAACTTTCTTAGTCAACGTCATTGGTTCATTTCTTTTAGTTTTTCTCATCCATTTAGGAGCAATCAATAAAAACATTTCTCCAAAATTGATTCAAATTTTAGGAACAGGAGTAATGGGGGGTTTTACGACCTACTCTACCTTCAATTATGAGGTCCTCCGTTATACTCAACAAGACAATTACCTACTGGGGGCTCTCTATATTCTTCTAACCATCACCACTTGTCTTATCGCTGGCTTTCTTGGACTCACACTGGCCCGCAGCTTAGTAGGATAATATGGATAAAACTGAGATTATCCAAGTCTTAGAAGAAATTGGAACTTTGCTAGAGCTCAAAGGGGATAATCCTTTCAAAATCCGCGCTTATCACAACGCTGCGCGAAGCCTTGAATCCTGCTCGGAAGATTTAGAAAAACTGGCGCAAGAAAAGCGTTTACAAGAGCTTCCCGGTATTGGGAAAGATCTCTCTGAAAAAATTACGGAGCTTTTCAAAACGGGAAAACTACCTTATTTAACGGAGCTGCGGAAAAGTTTTCCGGCGGACTTACCGAACCTGCTTAAAATTCCAGGGCTAGGTCCTAAAAAAGTAAAAGCCCTCTATGAAAAGCTAGGGATCCATTCGGTAGGTGAATTGGAATATGCCTGCAAAGAAAATCGTTTGCTCGATCTCGAAGGATTTGGAGAAAAAACTCAGCAAAATATCCTCCAGGGAATTCAATACAGTAAAAAAAATCAGGGCAGTTATCTCTATGATTTCGCCTACACCACCGCGCAAAAAATCCTGAAGCAGATTTTAAAATTTCCCGGAGTCCAAGAAGCCGCTTTAGGAGGAAGTTTAAGACGGCACAAAGAGATTGTGCACGATATCGACATACTGGTTTCCAGTTCCGCGAAACCCGTCCCGCTCATGAAGGCATTTACAACTCTTGGAGAAGTCGAGCTTATTTTGGCACAAGGCGAAACCAAATCGAGTGTGCGGTTGAAAAGTGGAATCCAAGTCGATTTACGCGTAGTTCTTCCCAAAGAATATCCCTATGCGCTCGTTTATTTTACCGGAAATAAAGAGCACAATACGCTTCTGCGGGGGATTGCCAAAGAGCACGGCTTAAAGCTCAATGAATATGGACTTTTCCGCAAAGAAAAATTGATCCCATGTAAGAGTGAAGCGGAAATCTACAAGGCCTTGGGGCTTCATTATATTCCTGCGGAGGCGCGCGAAGGCGGAGACGAAATCGATTGGGCCCTTAAAAAAGCGTTTCCCACTCTGATTGAACAAAAAGATCTGCGGGGTGTTTTTCATGTGCACTCCACATGGAGCGACGGAAATGCCTCAATTGAAACCATGGCGCGTGAAGCGGAAAAATTGGGATTCCAATACTTAGGAATCTCCGATCATAGCCAAAGTGCCAAATATGCAGGGGGCCTAAGCGAAGCAGATCTTGTCAAACAACACGCTGAAATCGATACCCTTAATAAAAAATTAAAGATTAAAATATTAAAAGGAATCGAATCGGATATCTTGGCTGATGGCGCGCTAGATTATCCCGACAAGGTTTTGAAAAAATTTGATTTCGTGATTGCCTCGGTACACTCCCGGTTTAAAATGAGTGAATCCGAAATGACGGAGCGTTTAGTCAAGGCCCTCAAAAATCCTTACACGACGATGCTGGGTCACATGACCGGAAGACTCTTACTTGCCCGCGAAGCCTATACATTTGACTTAGACCGTATTCTCAAAACCGCCGCGGAGCATCAAAAAATGATCGAAATTAATGCGAACCCCCACCGTCTAGATATCGATTGGCGACATTTAAGAAAAGCCTCCAAGACCGGTGTAGAGTTTTCGATCAATCCAGACGCCCATAGTCCCGAAGGCTTAGCGGATGTTTTTTATGGCGTTGGCATTGCTCGGAAGGGTTGGCTCGGAAAAGAAAAGATTTTTAATACAAAAAGTTTAGCCGAAGTGGAAAAATATTTGGGCAAAACATCATGAAAAATAAATTTATCATTGTGTGTTCGACATTTAGCTCTCTGAAAGAAGCGCGGCAAATCGCTCAAACACTTATAAAAGAAAAATTGGCAGCCTGCTCAAACATCAGCTCGCCGATTGAATCCATTTATGTTTGGAAAAATAAATTGTGCAAAGAAAAAGAATTTTTAGTCCAGCTTAAAACAACTACTCAAAAATATCCGACACTTGAAAAACGTCTAAAAAGCTTGCACTCTTATGAGGTCCCTGAAATTATTGCGCTACCCGTATTAAAAGGTAACTCTCATTATTTGGAATGGATATGGAAAACACTCTCAAAAAAATCTTAAAAGAAAAACTGAATTTGAATGTTCAAGATCTGAATGTTCAAAAACTTTTCGGCCATGCGTCTTATCGAACTTATTATCGTCTTCAATTAGGTGATGGCAAAACCTATATCGTGATGCAAATGCCCGAAGGCGTCTCTTCAGTCTCTGAAGAAATCACCAACTATGAAGGCGATAAAAACGAGCTCCCTTTTATTAATATCCAACGCTACTTAAAATCCTTAAACCTTCCGGTGCCCGCTGTTTATGCCTGGGATGATGCCTCGAAGTTAATGCTGCTCGAAGATTTGGGCGATCGCCATTTAGAGAGTTATTTAAAAGATGCCAATGCGGCGTTGCAAATTTCTTTTTATCGCCGGGCCATTGATCTATTAGTGCAGCTCCAAAAACAAACTCTCCAGAACCCAAACAACGATTGCATCGCCTTTCACCGTAGCTTCGACGAAAAACTTTTAAACTGGGAACTAACCCATTTCTTAGAATACGGCATCGAAGATCGATTTAAACTTAAAGTAAGTCCCGAAGAAAAAAATATTTTTGAACAAATCACTCAAAAAATTTCTAAAGAAATCGCCCATTCTCCTTATGGTTTCGTGCACCGCGACTTTCAAAGCCGCAATATTCTAGTAAAAGATTACGAACTTTATATTCTAGATTTTCAAGATGCCCTCTTAGGGCCTGCTAGCTATGATTTGGTGAGTTTAACTCGTGATTCTTACATAGAGCTTACGTCTGCGGCCGTTGAAGAACTTATTCATAACTTACTCGAAGCCCGCAAAAAAGCGGAGATTCAAATTCAAGACGAAACCAAATT
>CAYWGE010000054.1:0-9496 GCA_964457215.1 uncultured Pseudomonadota bacterium | reverse complement strand
TAGCGTGGATAGAAAATGATGCTCCCGGTAGTAGTGTGAGTAAAGTGTATTGTTGGAGTTGGAATGGAAGGGAATGGATTCATTTAGGAAATGGGATTCGGGCAGGCATCGGATCTATTGAACCAAATTCTTTGAGTTTGGCATTAACAAGTAAAGGGCAACCTGTATTGGCTTGGTCGGAAGATGATGGAAGTAATCCCGGCGGTCCTATGTCCAATATTTATGTTCGACGTTGGGATACAGGCACCTCCAGCTGGCAAAATTATGGAACGGATTTTTTAAGTGCTTATCCCACTCAGGCTACAACCCCTGGAGGGATGCCGACTTTTGTTACCCCAACCAGCCATCCCTCCTTAGCTCTTTACCCCTCCGATTATCCTATTGTTGCTTGGGAAGAGTTGACCGTAGATGGACAAAAAGTTTTTGTAAAACAATGGACCGGTACAGCCTGGGAAGATTCAGATTCAGCACCTCTAACCGATCCTCCTTTTCTGACTATTACGTTAGGTCCTTCTCTTGTGGTCCGAGGCAGCGGCAATCCCGTTCTTACCTACGCGGGCCTGGATGGAATAAGAGTTTATTCATTAGTCGCGAGACATTGGACTTCTTATGCAGGTATTCCTCTTAAAGCTTTAGGGACTGAATCCGAGCACGCTCGATTTCCTTCTGTAAAAGTTGATTCTTCAAATAACCCGATCCTTGTATGGTGGGAGAGTAGTATAAGAGATTCCATGGGTATCCGCTCTCCCGAGAATATTTATGCAAGAAAATGGAATTCTGGGACTTGGAACAATATAGGACCGGATAGTGGCAAAGTGAGCAATATCATGCAGATATTTGACACTATACTAGGTGTACGAACCGAAGTAGGGGATGCTTTCATGTTTCAAAACAATTTAGTCTTAGACAATGATCAAAACCCTATTGTTTCTTGGGGTCAAAATAGTGATGGCACACATATCCGCCATTGGAATGGAAGAGAATGGCAAAACTTAACAGGCACTCCCATCCCCCCAAGAGCCTCTTACTCTAGCTTAGGAATAGGATATCCCTCTATGGCTTTTGATGGGGGTAACAATGCTGTAGTAGTTGTTTGGAGTGAATTAAGGGGGCCTGCTCCTGTAATTTACGTTCGCCGTATCCCACTTTAATAAAAATCACTGTTAATAAATAAAAAGGGCGACCCTAAAAGTCTCCCTTTTTATTTTTTCGTTTTCTTAATTATGCTTCGAAGAAATTCTAGATCTTGTGCATCCGAGGCTAACTTACGATCGGCATAGGCAATTTCTTTTAAGCGAAGGAGATCTTCGCGAGAGGCAACACGAAGAGAATGGTTTTTGACATTTATTTTTTTGGATCGGCTCGCTACTTCTTTGGCTGGAAAAGGGAAATCAAAAAGTAAGTCAATTTTCAGTTCATTCTTATGATTATAAAAATAGGCACTAGTTGGCTCATCTATTTTCAAGCGTATAGAGGCAATTCTGGCATTTTCAATCGTTCGCAAAACTTCCCTTCGCTCATTGAATTTAGAAATTAATTCAAACCCATGCCTATAGAATATTTCCATTACTTCTTCTACCAACAGATCTTGCAGAGACACCAAAAAATCAAAATCGTAAGTAACACGTTGAGAGCCTAAAACAATGAGAGCCATCCCACCCACAAGAACTGGGCTAAAACCTTTTTCTTCAAGTTCATCTACTAAAGATCCTACAAGCTCCAAATAATTATCCTGCATCGGAACCAACTCCTGGTAGAGAATTATAAACACGAGAAACAGACTTGGGCTTTGGTGGTTTTCTAAGTTCCTTTACCGCTTTTAAATATTTGAAATTCTTTTCTATACGCTGAACAACCTTTTCCGATAAGTTCTTGACCTGCCCTCCCAACGACGCAATCTCCCTTCTTCTTTTCGCAGAAAGTTTTTTGGCGCGGGCAAGCCCCCCTCGACGGCCTAATTGTTTGGCAAGTTGACTAACGTTCATAGCTCATTATTGCTTAGCGCTAAGCAGAAATCAAGAGGAGATCGTCTGCACGCTCCCTGAAAACATTAACGCCTTACGTTACCCCCCCTCTTCCTGCTCTATCCAACAAACCTATTAAAAAATTGACATTGTTTCTTTTCTTACGCTAGGTCCCGCCTATCCTTATTTTGGGGGCAAATTAAGGATTTAAGGGTGGTGGTAAATGAAGGGTAAAAGATTCCCCAAACTTTTGCGTTCTGCGATAACCTATCTTCTTCTTTTCAGCTTTGTTCGTTTAGCCTGTGCTGCGGATATTCCGCCGAATACATTCACCGAATTCCAAGATAAAATTAGTAAAGCAGAAACTTTATATTACGATTTGGAATACAAAGATTCCGAAAAACTTCTTAACGAGACCATTCTTGCCCTCGACGCATTACCTAAAACCCCCGAAGGCGATCATTGCCTCAAAGATGCTTATCTTGTCTTAGCCTTCAATCAATTTGCTCAATCGAAAAATAAAGAAATGAACAAGTCTCTGGCACAAGCCGTCACCTATGAGCCGGAGCGAGACTTAGACTCATTCAAGTATCCTCCAACATTCATTAAACTCTTTAATCAGCAAAAAGATAAATATCTTTTGGCCCAAGCCAATCTACCTAAAAAAGAAAAATCAAAAAAAGAGAAAAAACCTTTTTATAAAACTTGGCCTTTCTTTTTATTAGTAGGCGTTGTGGTTGCGGGAGGCGGTGCCGGTGCTGCTATCGCTTTGAGTGGTGGTGGAGGCGGTGGAGGAGGAAACGGCGGCGGAGCCTCTGGCCCCGTGACTGTAGGAGGCACCCCGCAAGGGATAAAATAATATGAAAGTTCGGATCTTAATTTTTTCTATCTTCTTGTTTGGTTTTGTCATTCTTTTCCACACCCATTTTCAAAACCGTCAACTCCATTGCCCCAGTGAAGTTCGTGCCAGTGTGCCCTTAATTACACTACCTTCTTTAAATATTTCTTTAAAAGCCACTCTAGAAATTTATGCCGGAAACTCGGCCTCGGGTAGCCCCATTCAAACTCAAGAGATCTCAACCTCATTTATTCCAAAGCAAGCGCATCGATCCCATTCTCCACAACTGGTAAGTATTGCTTCTACTCCACTTCCTACTTTAGCCGCAGGTACTTATACTTTTCGAATCAATTTGAGAAGGCAAAGTGATGATCTACCCATTGCAAAGTTAGAAGTCAGTCAAGCTGTGAGCACAGGTAGTACCGTGAATTTAGATCAAGCCACTTGGAATTACGATTTTGATACGGATGGAGACAACTACAACAACATCACCGAAATTATGAACGGGGAATTCGCAACGCCTTCTTCTAGCGAAATTCCTTCGGTTTGGGCAGCCGCTATAAAAAATCCACGAGATGGGGCAGATCATCCTAATCGCGTGCTTCTTCTGCGTCCCGCTGCAATTAGTGCCATGAGGCCCGGCCCAGGTGGGCGACTTCGGATTGTAGGGGATCCCTTCTCTATGCAATCCGGGGTTTTAGTGAAGGTAGATCTTCTCAACTCAGGTGGAGTCTTGAAAAGCTCGGGTGAAGCCTCTTCGCGTTTGGATGGAAGTTTCGATCTTACCTTTTCAGGGGGAGCGACTGCCGGCGATCGAGTGATTGTTTATGCGGTTTCCCGAAGAGATCAAGCCAGTAATCCCGATTTTGATTCCTCTCGCTCAGGCACAGGCCCGGGTTCCAAGGTAGAACTCCAAGTAGGAGGGGCATCGTCATGTCAATGAAACGCTCTTTCCTTTACTTACCTCTTCTATTATTAGCAATCTCATTCAGTTTGTTTACTTTGCATTGTGGGGCAGACAGCGTGGGCATTAGTCCCAATCCAGGGATTTCCACCCAAGGTTGTGGAAGCGGCACAATCGATGCGGGAGAATCCTGTGACGATGGGAATAAAGAGAACAGTGATGGATGCAACGCACACTGCGCTTGGGAAGTGGGAGAAGCAAGCTGTGGAAATGGAATTCTTGAAAATGAGGAATGCTGCGACGATGGAAATGCAAATAGTGGGGATGGTTGCAGTGACACCTGCTTATCGGAAAAAAACAACCATCCTCCCCTGGCCCCCCTTCTGTCACCCAATCCCGCAAATGGTGTGACTTGGTCTCCCACCCGGCTCTACCTTTCCTGGAGTGCTTCTACGGATTCTGATCCCGGTGACAGCCTCGTCTATGACGTTTATTTTGCAGAAGGAGCTGCCGAAGGAACCGTGCCGTATAAAAAAGATATCCGCAGCACTCATTTTATTATCCAAGCCTCAACCGATAACCGCAGTGAATATTTTCCGGATCTAGTAAGACCGATCTATCTTTTACCAAACCGAACTTACACGTGGAAAGTCTGTGCCCGTGATAGCAAGAATGCCAGCAATTGCAGCGAACGCCGGGTGTTTAATACGGATAACAGTGTCGTAGGTTGGTGGAGATTTGATGAAAATCCAGCCGGCGCAACTTGCCCTTCAATGCCAGGTGTGGGCGGCCCTGCAGGAGATCCAGGTGAAACAGTGTGTGATTATTCGGGATTTGGAAATCATGGAGTGCCGCGGGGAGGGCCTGCGTGGTTGCCGCCAATTACTGGTCCAATGAATCCTTACCTAGGAGGCGCTTTACAATTAAACGGAATGAATAATTATATTATTATGGGCGATAGGCCTTCTTTTGAAGCTTTTAACTCCTTTAATATAGACGTTTTATTGAGAACAAATACGACTGCTACGAATAAAGCAATTGCATCCAAATGGTTTAGAACCTCCTCTTATCAAATTACTATGGGCGCCTCGGGCACTCCCGGACAGGTACGATTCTCTACTAGAACTACAAGCTTTTCAGAAATAGACTCTAGAACATTAGTAAATGATGGAAACCTTCACTATATTTCAGGCACCTACGACGGTACTATGCAGAAGCTTTTTATTGATGGTAATTTAGAAAATATGCGTCCGCAAAGTGACGTGATTGCGGATAGTCCAGAAGAGTTTTGTATAGGAGACTTTTGTAGTGGAGACATAGGACAGAGCGGCTTTAATTTTGAGGGAATTATAGATGAAGTGCGAATCTATAACAGTGCTTTACCCACTGCTGCTATTTTAAATAATTATTGTGCAATTGAAAATTGCGATCGTTGAATTTTAAAATAAATGAATATTTGAGCTACATATGTTTTCTAACACTCATACTGCAAATTCGCATGCTCGATGTGGTAGCGCTCGCTTAAGAATTGATTAATCCTTTCGCTGAGAACGGCGGTTTCGGAGAGGCTGCAGTTTTGCACTTGAACGTGGGCGGTTAAGCTATACATTTTCTGAGTAATCTCCCAGACGTGAACATCGTGCATGTCTAAAACTTCGGGCACAGCTTGACGCACCCCCTGAATTAATTCTTCAATTTGGATATGCTTCGGGGTGGATTCCATGAGTACATGCACGGAATCGCTGATCAGACGAAGCGACCAAAATGCAATCACGCCGCTGAGTAAAATCGAGAGTAAAGGATCTAACCAATAAAGGGGAAAAAATTTTAAGACCACCGCACTACCCACAATTAAGCAAGAACTCACGGCATCCGAAAAAACATGTAAAAAAGCGCCTCGCAAATTCAGGTTGTGATCTTTTACCGCCGATAAAAGAAAGGCCGTACTTAAATTCGCAATCAAACCCACAGCAGCGATACCCAACATTAAATCCACTCGAATCAGGTGCGGTGTAGCGAAACGTTGAATGGCTTCGTAAAAAATAAATCCAGCAGCCACCAAGAGTAACAGGCCATTGACAAACGCGACCAAAACCTCGGCGCGGTAATAACCATAAGTTTTTTGGAAATCGGCGGGTTTCGACGCGAGAAGATAAGCTAAATAACTGAGACTCAAACTTAAAAGATCGGTCACCATATGCGCCGCGTCGCTTAAGAGAGCGAGAGAGCCCGAATAAATCCCACCAAAAACTTCTAAGAGCATTACTGTAAGTGTGGCGATAATGCCAAAAAGCAATCGATTTCCCGATTGAATGTTCGAATGAGATGCACAATGATGAGCATCTCGCGGGGCTGTGGGTTTGTGAGAAGGATACATAAAGTTATTTTACGCCAAAGCGTTTCGAGTTAGAATTAGTATATTATGAGGCATTTCTTAAAAAAATTAAGCTTTATTCTTTTATTTTTATCCTTTGCTTCGCTTTTAAAGGCTGAGCCCAATGGAGGCATCGGCGTCATTTTAGAATATATTCCTTCCACAAATACTCACCGCGTTCGGGCCGTATTTCAAGGCTCTCCCGCCGCAAAAGCAAAAATTCATGCGGGTGACCAAGTGATCGCCGTGGATGGTCAATCTACCCAAAACATGAGTTTTCAGGAACTCGGCAAAAGAATTCGCGGAGAAGTAGGTAGCCCTATTACTCTCACTCTCCACCAACCTACCCTTAATATAAATCGCGAAGTTAAATTATTGCGCAGCAACCCTCAAACCGTCTCCCCTTTAGTGGTTCAAGGCGATAGCGCTCTTAATCCAACGACGGTCAGCTTAAATGATAAAGAAAAAGAAGAGATTAAAGCTGTGATTCGCCGATTAAAAACCCCGGAAGAACATCAAAAAATGGAAAAACTGCTTCAAGAATTAAAAGAGGGCAAAGTCTTAAAGTCGGATTTCTTTAAGATCTTGAAGGCTCAATTTCCTAGCACATCCTCCCGTTAATTTTTAATGAAGGATAAGCAAGGCACAAGAAGTTGACACATCCTCTTCCTCCCGTTACAACAGACTATGATCTTTTGGGTGGGGTTGATTTACCTTTCACTTTTTCTCAAAGTTTTCTCTTCTTTCCTGGGAGAAAAATTTTCCCTTTTTATTGGCAAACTCGAATATTTGATCTCGCCACTGCGCGACACTCTACTTTCTTACGTTTTAGCCGGTTATGGCTTATACCTTCTGAAATATTCCCAAGGCATTGGCATAGTTTTTCTGATATTTTTTCTTTTGTCTCAGATTAATTTTTTCATGAGACAAAAATTTCGCCTGATTTTTTGCAAGTGGGTGTATGCCCACGATAATTTAGAGCCCAATTTCTTCTTTGAAACTTACTACCGCGGCTTAGGTTCTTTTAACTACACACTTCCGTTAAATCCCCCCAAAGTTTCCTTTTCTCTCATCGATTACAAGAAGGGAAATACCACTCAACAAAGTATCCTGCCTATTATCCGAGCCTCATTTGATACGGCGACTCTAGCTAAACTAGCCATTCTCGCCATGAAAAAAATGCCAGGAAAAGAAGGGATCGAAGCCTTTGATACTTTCGCGCGCATCTGGGGTGCACGATTTATCGCCTTAGCCGAACTCAAGCTTCAAACACTTGGAATTGAAAATTTAGAAGAGCTTACTGGGAAAGTGCTCCTATTTTTTAATCATAAAAGTTATTTAGATTTTACACTCAATTTTTTCGCATTGGGAGATTTGCGCATCCGAGGGCGGCATCTGCGGCCCCGCTTTATTGCGGCGAAAGATCATTTTATTGATAACCCTTTTCTTTATTCTTGGATTGGAGTGGGCAAATGCATTGAACGCGCCGGAATGATTTTCATCAATCGGCAAAAAGGCAAAGGCTGGCTCGCGATGAAAGAAGCAGCCGATAAGCTTTGCGAAAGCGATGTCGAAGTGGCGGTCTACCCTCAAGGAACGCGCGCCTGGGGGATTTGTGATGAAAATGGAAGTCGGCTCGACGCAGGTTATTACACAACTTTTTCCAAGAAAAATCCTGGTGCGCTTCGGGGGCATATTAAATCTGGCACTGCCCAACTGATTTTAGACACAGCCCTTCGATTGCAGAAACAAGGAAAAGGAAATTTGCAGGTTCTTTTTGTAGGCATTGAAGGGTCCGCCACAGCCGGCCCTAAAGGTTCTTTTAAAATCCAAAAAGGTTCGACGATTCTTTTTCAAATCGGCAAACTCTGGAAAGTCGAACTACCTCAAAATATTTCTTTTGAAAATCCTGAAGGAAAACTCCCCACCAACGAAGCCGAGCAAAATTACGTGGATCAACTCCTAGCCATTCACGAACAACTCGATCACGAAATGGAGAGATCTATTGGACGCCACACCGCGCTTATCAAACGCATTCTGAAAGATCCTCGCATTGTGCGAATGGACGCACAAAGTTTAACCCGAATCGAAGAGTTTCTGAAAAGAGCCGATGCGACCGAAAATACTTTGCCTTTTGTTGTTTTAGATCGCCTCTATGCATTGGACCCTAAAAAATGGGAAAGACCACTCAAGCATTTCGCACAACTCGCCTGGCAAAATGCCGAAAAGTCGATGTGGGAAGATTTTTTAGTGAAGGTATCGAAGGAGTTAACTCAAGGATAATTCCCTATGAAAAAAGCTCTCATTATTGAAGGCGGAGGTATGCGGAGTAGCTATGCAGCGGGTGTCTTAGTCACTCTTCATCAACTCGGGCATAATAATTTTGATATAGTGCTTGGATCGAGTGCAGGTGCCTGTTGCGCGGTAAATTTTATCGGCGGAAAACCGGAACAAAGTTATAAAATCTTGCATGATTTTTTACCCAATTCTCGGTTTATTAACTACGGTCGTTTATTGAAATTCAGTCAAAATATTGTGGATATTGATTATCTTTTAGATGAAGTCACTCGCAAGCACGTGCCTCTTCCTATTGAAGAATTCCTGAAGTCCAAAACAAAGCTCTATATTGTCGCAACAGATTGCCAAACGGGTAAACCGGTTTATCTCGATGCCCGCCAAGGCAATATCCATGATTCACTCCGCGCTTCTTGCGCCATTCCTTATCTTTATCGACAAAAAATAATGGCCCAAGGCACCCGCCTCATGGATGGAGGAATCGCCGCAGCCATTCCTCTCACGCCTGAAATCCAAGAAGAGTACGATGAAATTTTTGTCATTAGTACGCGTCCAAAGGGTTATCGTAAAAAGAAAAATCCTTTGGGCTGGCTGAATTTTTTATTTTTTCCTCAGTATCCCCAAATGGTGAGAGTTTTGAATAATCGTTGGCAAGAATACAATAAAACCATGGACTGGCTTGAGAACCCTCCGGCTGATAAAAAAATAATCTTCTTTCAACCTCAAAAAAAATTTCCCATTTCGCGAACCAGTCGAAATCCTAAACTTGTGCAAGAAGCCTATCAGATGGGTTATGAAGATGCGCATCGGGTATTAAAGAGTTCATCTTGACACCCCTTAAGAGAATGAATATCGCAAGAAAGGAATGGCCATGCCCCTCTACGAATACATCTGCCCAGAATGCAAAAAAGAATTCGAAGAAATTCAGAAATTCTCCGACCCCCCTTTAAAAAAATGCCCGCATTGCGGAGGCAAGAAAGTGCAAAAGAAAATGTCGCTCACCAGTTTTCAACTGAAAGGCACGGGTTGGTATGTGACCGATTTCCGAGATAAAGGAAAAAAGAAAGAAGAAAAAACAAAGTCGGAACCCAAACCCCTTAAAACAGAAAATGCTGCTTCTA
>CAYWGE010000053.1:2945-9523 GCA_964457215.1 uncultured Pseudomonadota bacterium | reverse complement strand
AACCCCTTACCTTGTGCCGGTGTTACAGAAAGAGATTCACCTTCGTTGAGTTGAAGTAAGGCTTCTGTTAATGCAGAACTTTTTTTGATGAGGCATGCCCAGGTTTTTTCTCCCACACCGCTGGAGAGTGCAAAAGGGGAGGCGGAAAAAGACCCTGTTTTTAGCAGGGTCCACTGTCCTGGATGGGTGTAAGAAGTAACAATGTTATTTTCAATTTTAAGTTGAAAATGTTTAGAAGCGGGCGTTTCTTCGACAATTCTTTCGATAATCGCTTGGGAATCAGGAGGCAAATTCATTTTACTCCTTTCTTCCGTGTAGGTTCCACTTCAAATCCTTTTTCTTTAAAGAAATTTTTTAATTTTTCTGTTAACCTTTCTTCTAACTGACGGATGCGCTCGCGAGTGATGCCGTATTCGTCCGCGATGTCTTGCAGCGTTTTAGGGACTTCGGCATAGAGACGTTCTTGAAAAATTTTTTTCTCTTTTTCTTTTAAGGTGCCGACAAATTCATTTAAATGTTCAAAGAGTTTTACTTTGAGTTCATCATTTTCCACTTGCGAATCTAGAGGAGGGTCGTTGGTGGCGAAAAGATCGATATTGAGTTTGCCATCCACCCCGGGGCTGGGGGCATCCAGCGACAAATCATTTTTACCCAGGCGTTGTTCCATCTCGACGACTTCTTTTTCTTTCACTTCCAACTGTTCCGATAACAGTTTTGTCCCTGGGTTAAAACCCATGGATTCTATTTTTTGCTTTTCGCGCATCAGGTTGTAGAAAAGTTTTTTTTGTGCCTGCGTAGTACCAATTTTTACCAGCCTGAAGTTTTCGATGATGTATTTTAAAATAAAGGCTTTAATCCACCATGAAGCATAATAAGAAAATCGTGTTCCTTTGGCTGGGTCGTATTTAGTGACGGCTCGCATCAGGCCGATATTGCCTTCTTGGATTAAATCCAACAGATTATGGAAAGCTTTACTGTATTCCATGGCAATTTTTACGACCAAACGCAAATTAGAGACTACCAACTTCTGAGCAGATTCTTTATCCTGAAATTTCTGATAGTGAAGCGCCGTTTCCATTTCTTCTTCTCGGGTGAGAATGGGAAATTTACCTACTTCCATGAGATATTGGTGTAAAGGGTCAAGAGTGGAGGGAAGGTGTTCTTCTCGGGTGACGGGCACCAGTGCTTTAGGTTCCGTTTCTAATGTCTTTTCTTCTTCCGAAATCTTCTTTTTTTTTGTGCGAGGCATAAATCTTATTTTGGCGCCAAGCTAGTCACCGCAAGGCCTATTGTCAACCCTTATCACTTACCGATGATTGTCTTGTCTTGACAGAGCAGGAAGAAACTCATTAACGTTTTTAAAAGGAGTTTTTATGTCAAAGTTTGATCTCGAAAATATTAAGCAGATGTCTCAAAAAACTATTGCCAATGTTTTGGGAATGTCCATCACTCACGTTAGCAAAGGAAGGGTGGAAGGGACCATGCCGGTTGATGAGCGTACGCATCAACCTTATGGTCTGCTTCATGGAGGTGCTTCTGTGACTTTGGCTGAAACTTTGGCCAGTCTCGGTGGTTGGGTGTATGCGGAGGAAGAAGGTAAAACAGTTGTTGGACAGGAAATTAACGCCAACCATTTAAGAGCTGTCAAATCTGGAAATGTAACGGGTATTGCTGAACCGGTTTATATTGGAAAAAAATCCCAAGTTTGGGAAATTAAGATTCGTGATGATCAACAAAAACTCGTTTGCGTTTCACGTTGTACTTTGGCGGTGATTGATCCTCTTTAGAAAGTCAAGATGGATTCACCATTCTTTGATCTATAGAATCTTCTCCAAATTTTCGAATAAAACTGAACGCACGCAGAAGGTCAAAAAAGGGATGGTTGGGTAACATTAACTTTTCAATCGATTCCTGAAACAAAAAAATCCCATCCGTTGTTAAAAAATAATAGTAGGCCATACCCGGTATTGGCAGGGAAAAATCTTCTGTTTTTTTGGAACTTCCCAGCAAGGCTTTGCCCATTTTTACAATGTCTCGAGCGGCGTCGGCTACATGAGGATGTTGTTCAAGGCCTGAGGTTGCTCCCCCAGGGCTTGGATAAAAACCTGCCTGGCCGTTTGCGAAAGCCGCGGTGGAAAGGACAAAGCGTGCCCCGCTTTTTTGATCGATCATGCCAAAATCCATAATGACACCGGTTATCTCCGGTTGAAGCCCATGGGAAGATAGTGATTGAGAAGCCTTAAACAGGGGAATGCGCCACTGTTTGTAATATTCTGACATCACCACCGATTGATCGGTGTCGGTTTGTTTTTTGAACCATGTTTTAAGAATGTTTTTCATAAAGTTGTTTTTTATATAGAATCAGGGGCAATGTCATCGAAGGATCCGGGACTTGGATTCGAACCAAGATTCTCGGAGTCAGAGCAGTATCTTGCCAAATAAAAGGCAGCATTTCAAACCAATTACAAAATGTCAAAGTCGTAAGAATGGCACATGACCACCATAAGGTGGTGGCGTGAGCGGTTGTTATTGAACGGGAGCAAATATGAAAGAATTGCCGTCTATTCAAATTAGTTTACGAATTACCCCGCAGCTTTATGAGAAGCTTAAGCAGATCGCTGCATCTTGGACCCTGAATAATAACGAAGGAACATTCACGGTCCAAGCCGTCATACGAAAAGCAATTATGATTGCTTTTAGCATTAGTAGATAAACGGGAGACGTAGAAATTCGCAACTCCTGGTACCAACAAGCCGTTTCGCTGGTACCAGGCCCAAGAAGCGATTTTAATTTGAGAGGTTTTTTCTAAATAAGAAGGGGAAAGTGATATCTTAATATCAATCAGAATTGAGATATTTCTAAATCAATTCAAATAAATAGGCACCATTATGGAAAATAACAATTCAGAGACTACCTCTACTTCATCTACCGATAGCACTAAAATTGCCTCTAAGAAACGCAGAGAAAAGAAAATGCCCATTTGCCTGCGGCTACCGGAAGGGTGGATTCATGTTCTCAATATACTCGTGGTTCATCACAACAGAGAAATGAAAACTCCCACTACCCTTCAGGGGCTTATACGTTTTGCGTTAAAAGAAACTTATTTGAGCGATCAAAGCATCAGAAATGCTCTCAGTCGAGAAGGCGTATTCTCTGAAGGAGAAATCTTGAAAATATGCAAAATGACACTCAAATGTTGATACGTAAGAGAAAAAAGAAGGCCATTATACTTCGGCTTGAGAAGTCTTCGGTTCGTAGGCTCGATAAAATAGCCCGTGAGATTTCTTATGACCGGAACTTCCCAATTAATAAGCAGCTATTGATTCTTGAGGCACTTAGAAGAGTGTTTTTTGAAGCGGAGAAGAAAACCTTATTGAAAAAGGCTGGGGTTGAGCCCTTTGGAAATCAGATTAGAGTTATAATGGCATTAAGGGGGCTTAAATCTACTATTTAAGAAGCCTCCACGTTTCTATCTCCAAGGTTTCAGCTAACTTTCCTAAAATTCGTACCGTGGGAGATTTTTTGCCGCTCTCAACTTCACAGAGATACCCTTTAGAGACACCACTCTCGTAGGCAAGCCTTTCTTGGGTGAAGTCCTTTTCCTTGCGAATCTTCACAATATTTCGCCGCACCTTTTCGGTGGCATCCATGCTTGACAAGTAGCATGGTTCGCTTTAGCACTAGTTCTCTATAGAGAATATTTAGGGTCCAATAGGAGGTAGAAATGACAAATAAGGCTATTCTCATATTACTGTTAATCTTTCTCTTTTCTAACAATGTTTTGGCAAAACAGTGGCATGGATTAATATTTGTTGATCCTGATAAAAGTGAAACCAAAAACAGCAAAAACTATGAGGGATCAACTTACATAAATAAACACCTGGTAACAGCTACCGTTGATGAAGATAAGCTTTTCTATCGGGTAAGAGTTGCAATCAAGAATAATGGGTCGAACACTCTCACGGCTCCACAAAAACTTGTATTACAAGACGGAGATGGACTTTTGTTTAAATATGTCCCGCCGGAACAATTGATTAGTTTTATTAAGAATCAAAGTTACGGCTTAGTACCACCTCCAGTAAATCATTCCGTTCAATCCCAAAATTATGAGTTTCAGGCTAATTCTGTTTCAAATGGAAATATGACAAGCACAACGGGTACTCTGACCTCAGCACCTTCCAGTTTTACCACGTTCAATCAAGGCATGAATGATCTAGCCTATGCTATTGCAATGAAACGGCAGGCCAATGCGCAAGCAATGGCTCAAAGTAATATCTTACGACTTTCTACGGAGAGTCTGAGGCCAACAGCAATACCTCCAGGCGCAACATATTCTGGCGTGGCGTTTTTTTCAAAGTTAACGAGTCCTTCAGAAGTGAAATTGACGATCAATCTTGATAATATAAATTCTTCAGCTCTAGCATTCAAAAAGAAATCGAGATCAAATCGCAAGCGTTGATAGAGAACGCAATGTAACGCAGGGGTTTTTAGGGCTGGACCTCCGATAGGTAGAGATATAAAAATTTAAGATTCTCGCGGCCACACCTCCCCCCCTAAGAGATATAGGGTAAGTCGCTCCAATCTCGAAAACTCCATCTTTCAATCAATTCTTTTCGCTCATCCCATACTTTATGAAGAGTAGGCAGGTCTGCGGTTTTCACCAAAGGCTTATCAAGATGTTTAAGATGATTATATTGGGGCGTGGGCAACATTCCAAAAGAACCTAACCACAAAAGAGGGCCGCTCACGTATTTTGCCACCCCACAAATTACTTGGTAACAATCATCTAGTTTTTTCATTGAGAGAGTTTTTTGATCCTCTGTAAGCTCGGCACGACTGGTTGGATCGGAAGCATGATTAATAAGTTTGTTGGTATGAACAGCCGTATCTTTGCAGGCATCCAATTTTTTTTCTAAGGTTTCGATAATCGAAATCGGAATGATATCTGTACGAGATCGTTTTTTAGAATCAGTGCCTGAAAGTTTATCAAAACTTTGATGAGCCCTTTCCGAGGAACCCCATGCCTGTGGGCCTTCAGTAGAAATAGCCCCGCCCTGTTTGATACGCGCCATTTTTTCTAGGCAAGCATTTCTCACCGGAACATAGTCATAAGGTAATCCATCTCCAGCCACATAATTTTCACGAGTAATGAGATGAAGATTATTCTTAATATCAATCAACAGTCTTCTCAACGAAATGATGCCTCTCTTTTCTCCTTTAGGAGGGGGCTCGGTTATTTTTCTAACAGCATTCGCTTGAAGAGTTACGTATCCTTCCTTAATGAAATCTCCCAAGGCACCATTAAATTCGGCTTCATCCTCACTATTCCCAGCGGAAATGCGGAGCCCCTCATTGAATACCCGGAATACGCTATCTTTCCAAAGCATGTCATAAATTTGATTCCAAATAGCATGCTCATCTTCCGATAAAAATTGAACCCATAGCTTTCTGGAGTTTCTGTACTCTTGTAAAAGTGACTTATTTTCTACATCGCATTGATCGATAGGATATTTAAAATCAAATGGGATCATAGTTAGAGCTTGTTTCAAAAACCCTGTGGAAGATGCCCTAAAAAGCCTAGGTAAATCAATGATGTTTTGTTAAAGAGGAGGCTGTTTCAAAAACAGATATTTTAGGAACAAATGGATAAACTTGCCGACATTCAAGAAGCTACTATTGCCACCGCATCAAAATATATTTTTTTCTTTCTCGGGCTTAATGCAACCGTTCTGGGCTTTTTGTTTAGCCAAGCTATTTTAGGAAATTTACAAGGATTAGGATTTTGGATGACAATCGCATGGGGATCATTTGGATTATGTTTTATTATTGATATCTTAACAGCTTGGGCAGTTTATCATTCAGATAATCTAAGTAAGATGCTCATTATTAAAGCTCATCTATATTCCAATATTATATCCCTTAACCGTGACGAACTCTCAATCGCACATAATAGGCCCTTTACTAAGTATGAAACAATAGAACTCCTAAAACAAATCAATGATGCTGAATTTTTAAGCGCTCAAACTGAAATGACAGACGCCACAAAAAAATTAACTGATGCAATGCAAAGGTGGTATTTGAAATACGCTTATCATGTTTTTGTTTCCATTCAGGTTCTTGTTTATACTCTTTCAATTTGCATTGGGATTTCTCTCATCAATTCAAGATCCGATATACTTTTGAATGAGAAGTCCCAACCTGTTGCGCAATCTTCCTCAGAGATAAGCCTTGCTCCCGAAGTGTTACAAGTACTGAAGAGTCTAGCTGAGAAGATGGCCGCCCCAACTTCTTCCCCTGCGCCCTTGCCCTCTCAAGCCCAGCCTTCACCCGCTCACGAATCAAGTCCCGCTCAAACCCAGCAATCGCCCCAACAACATTAAAAAGAAGTTTGCCCGCTGGCGTTGTCGTATCCATTCCTTCGGTATAGGAGATAAATTGGATTCCCAGAGCTTGAAACTCTTCTATGAGCGTAATTAAGTGCTTTAGCGACCTGCCAAGCCGATCTAACTTCCACACCAGCACAGCATCAAATTTCCTCTTTTTGGAGCAATTGGGTCGGGTGTTTCTTGCCTATCTCG
>CAYWGE010000053.1:0-2935 GCA_964457215.1 uncultured Pseudomonadota bacterium | reverse complement strand
ATCTATCCAAACTTGGGCGCTGTTCTTTTATGCCAGAAGTAATGTCTATGTACTCACCGTGAACTTCAAAACCTCTATTTTTAGTATATTCTCGCAACGGTAAGAGTTGCGTTTCCGGATCTTGGCCATTGTTCGCGGTACTTACTCGTGCATATATAGCTATTCTCATAAATTTTCTTTCCAATTGTTATCCAATAGATAACATGTTATCTAATAGATGTCAAATTAATTGTTATTTGACGGATAACTTAAAGGAGAATAAATATGATTGAAGTGGTCACAATTAAGCTGAAAGAATTAGTAGATAATAAGGGTTATAAAGATTGGTCTTATCGTAAACTTGCTAAGGCCATCGGAATTTCTCATCTGCCTATCTGGAAAATGTTAAATGGAGAACCTTATAACCCGTCCCTAGAGATGATCGATAAGCTCTGTCAATTTTTCAAATGTCTCCCAGGGGATATTTTGAAATATAGGAAGAATTAGGTGGAACCTTGGCTCAAAGAAATTAAAGCTAGTTGGCTTGAGCATCATCCAAAATTTGTTGAGCCCATTCTCGACAAACTTTTAAGAAAACTCCGTCATTATTCTCAAAAAGAACTGAATGCAGAAGGCATAAATGCACTACTTCTGAATATCTTTATTTTTAGTGAAATGCCATCAGAGATATCTCTTGGTAGACAATATTTACCTAAAATTAATGACTTGCTGCTTAGGGCTGAAAACTTATCAAAAAATTTGAAAGGAGATGATTCCGTTGATGAACTAAGGTTAAAAATAAAGGATGCTTTAAAAGCCGCCATTAAAGTCGCTGGGCGGTACACATTTTATGATGTTGAGATAGTAAGAAAAGGTAAAAATACCAAAAGGCCCCCTCTGACGGAGGTTCATGGTTTTGAAGCAGTATTAATTTCTTATTTCTTTAACACAAAATATTGCTCCTCTATCACTGCCGCGTACAAGGAAGTACATGAATTAATTAGTTTAATAGGGCGCAATGTAACTTTTCAACATGTGAAAGAGACTTACGAAGGAATTAAAAAAAATAAAAAAATCTGGTCTAATATCAAGCGGCAGTTAGAAGCTCATTTCCGGTTTTATTCCCCAAAACAGAACAAATAACCCGTCTATTTAATTTTTGATGATCCAGTCATCATCACCTCAGTTAATTTATTAACCGAGGAGAACAGATGATCTCACAGAAATTCAAAGACGCTTTAAAACTATATCCTACACCCAAGCATATTCTTGCTTGGAATATAGGAATTTCACCGAGCGTTTTAAGCCACCTGATTAATGGCCACCAACAAGTAAATGATGGTGATGAAAGGCTTCTTAAAATTGCTCGGCTCATTCAATTTCCAGAACATAGAGTGTTTGAGAAGAAATAAAAACGCCCGGCGGCAACCGGGCGTTTATCTTACTACTGAAAGGCTTTTAGCTATGTCTACTTTAACACAAAACGAATGGATTTCAAGAATTAACCAGAATCATTTGGAAGATTTACGTAAATCAGGTCTCTCTGATGAAGTAATTTTTCAGAATCAAATTAGGTCGGGATCTATGGAAGAAATTACAAAGATATTAGGGTTTACCATAGATAGCCCATCTCTTTTATTTCCATATTTAAATGCAAAATCGGGAGAGTGGGGGCAGTTTACACGAGTCAAGCCGGATGAACCTCCTTTATTCGATGGAAAAAAAGCGAAATATCTTTCGCCAACAGGCTCAGGCAATCATCTTTATATCCCTGCGACGGTTTCCATATGCTTACAAGATATAACAATACCATTATGTTTTACTGAAGGTGAAAAGAAGGCCTTAAAAGCTACACAAGAAGGTTTGCTTTGCATTGGAATCTCAGGCGTATGGAATTGGAAAATGCGATCAGAAAATGGCGAGTCGACTCCTATACCCGATTTTAATTTCATTAATTTGAAAAATCGAACCGTTTACGTGATTTTTGATTCTGACACTTCAATAAATCTCAGCGTCCAGAAAGCGGAAGCAGAATTTACACAATTTCTCACTTCGAAGGGAGCCAAAGTAATAGTATTGAGGCTCCCTTCTGGAAAAAATAATTCAAAGAATGGTGTGGATGACTATCTCTTGCATCACCGTGTTGACGACCTGATAGAATTACCCCAGATAGATACTGAATTACGTCGTAAAATCATTAAGATCAGAAATGGGAATGGAAAATCACATGAGAAAAAAAGAGAAATTGCTTATACAACATTACAGCATTTGGCAAAAACAGGGCAATTCATCGTAACTCCCGATTCTAAAAATTTTTTCTTTAATTTTCAGACCAAACATCTTGACCTTATCAGGAGTGATTCTTTTATTCATTTTTGCCAAGATAAAACAACGCTCAATAATTCGGAGCCTGAGTTCAAATATCTTATCGGTGAATTGGAAAAGGAGGCGGCACTTAGAGGGGCTAATAGCAACGTATACCCTCTTTCATTTTATGATACGAAATCAAATAAGCTTTATATCAGTAATCATGGGGATCAAGCGTATATACTTGATGGTAAAGAAATTCGTCAGTTCAATAATGGCACAGATGGAATCCTTTTTCGTAATGATTACGAGGCGGAACCGTTTGAAATCGTCCCTGACAACCTTCCAGATGGGTCAATAAAAAAATACATTCTGCAATGGTTGAATCCAGCTGGAAGTAAACTGGAAACAGAGAGTGCTATTGAAGATTTGCCCAATTTTGAACCCACTAACAATTTAACTACAGATGAATCTCGATTCCTTCTTTTAATTTATATTTTATGTTTATTTTTTGGTTCAATCCTTCCCACTCGACCTATTTTAACAATGGTCGGAGAAAAAGGCAGTGGGAAAACATTAATCTTAAAAATTATTGGTCATTTACTTTTATCCAAAAGACTTTACACCTGGTTGTACTACAGAAGCCGAT
>CAYWGE010000052.1:0-9901 GCA_964457215.1 uncultured Pseudomonadota bacterium | reverse complement strand
AGAGATACTCAGGAGCAACAAACGGCCACAACATCATCGACCACAGCGACCACATCAACTCCATCAACCACAACACAAAGCACTCAAGGCCCACAGCTCCGGGAGGTTCAGCTTGGCGATTCACACCAACACACACAGCCAAGCCTAGGTGTTCCACAACTACCCCCCCCCATCAGTCAGCCGGCGGAGGAGCAGATGGTATATGTACCTCCCACACGTTTTCAATGGCAGGTATTGAATGTAGATTTTGCCGCGCTGCGTGCAATTGCAATCGGTCACGCAGTGATTGTCCAACCCGGCCCCGACTGGGGCACGGGGGCCTCCGCATCAAGCTCGACAAGTGACAGCAACTCCCCGCCCCCACGCATAGGCTACAACGGCACTAACGACGCCTTATCCCGAATGCTAGAAGTACTACGCACCCATATTGTTCAAACATCGGCGAATCGGGTGATAGAGATGGAGCGTCCACGCATACTTGAACCTTAAATAGAATGGATACGATTTTCAAACAGGCAGGCTCTTAGCATCGCTACTATTTCAGATTAGGGCTTGGCTAATGGAGTGCGGCAGGATCCACCACCATTTCCGCTGAATCAGGGGCGATCTCGGGCAATACTACTTTATTTGTAAGCAATTAAATCATGCAGCGTTATCTTCACTGACCCATTTTCTTATAACCCGAATTATCGGTGGTAACTGTAATGGCTTTCTTCTTAGTCGTCATCACCGTTTGCTTCGTGTAAGAAGTTCCATCGGGGAGATTAGCGAAGCTTACCTGCATTGTTACCGTATCTTTTGGGTTATCCAGATAAGAATTCACTGCTAAGCTGGTGACTTCAGGTTTTGCCATATTCAGGCCTAAATCTAAGGAATCACCGGGCAACACATAATTCTTAATGGTGAGCTCAATGTTTTGATCTCCACCCGGTTTGAGCGAGACATTATTGGCCGCCATGGCAGATTCGATTTGAGAGGCTTGAGGAGGAATATATTGTTTAATCAAGGCGCCTGCCTGCTTCATGTAATCGACCATCTCTCGTTTTTTATCGGCCATGATTTTGCGACGCAGAAAACCTCTACCCCCGCCTCCTCCTTGATCTTGTGAAGAATTTAGCTCGATCTTTTGCAAGGTGCCATCTACTCCATAATAGCAACTATATTGTTTCTGAGATTTTACATCGCCCCCCTTACTCACCGTAACGGTCTCAACCCATTGATATTTCTTCAATGCCGCCTGATTTTGCTGCAAGGCTTTCTTCAAGGCCGCAACTTTTTCCTGCAACCCTGCCGGAGGAGCCGCTTGGACTTGTGTAAGACAAAATAAAAAAGCGAGAGTTATTCCAAAACGTAAAGCAAATTTAGTTTTCATGAAATCTCCTTTTTTTCCGCCAACGGGAGGATCCGCCTTTGGCAGTAAAATATTTGTATATTTTGGTGGGTAATGAAGGGAGAAATCAATTTATTTCTTTCTCTTTTTTTAAAAATCCCTCACAATTTTGGTTTCCATTCCCTAAAGGAGATTCATCTTATGAAATCAAAATTCTATTTAACTATTATTTTAATGTTTGGACTTCTTATTCTTCCCTTCTCCCGCGCTTTTGCTTGCGGAGATTTTTTAATTTCGGGGCCTAATAATACTTGGATCAATGGCCGCTCGATGGAATTTGCCGTCGACATGCAGTCGCAGATTGTGCTGCATCCTCGAGGTGAAAAATACAGTAGTGCTTCCCCTCAAGGAACGGGGGTTCAATGGGTTTCGAAATATGGTTTTGTAGGGTTAAACTCTTTTGGTTTGGATGTTACTGCCGATGGCTTGAATGAAAAAGGTCTTTCGATGGGAGCTTTGTGGCTTCCCGGCACTCAGTATCCAGAACCCAAGGCAAGTGAGCAAGCTCAAGCGCTACTTCTCAACGATTTTCCAAATTGGATTCTCGGAAATTTTGAAAACATCGACCAAGTCAAACACGCCTTAAGTCATATCATTGTTTGGGCAAAACTGGTTCCCGAAATGGGAATGATCCCTCCCCTTCATTTTTCGATTCACGATGCCAATGGAAAAAGTTTAGTGATTGAATTTGTCCGCGGCAAAATGGTGGTGTCCGATAATCCTTTAGGCATTTTAACCAATGCACCAACTTTAGATAAACAACTCAAGAATCTCGAAAAATATAAAGACTTAAGCAATGTGAACCAGCCTAAAATCGTCGACGGACAAACTATTAACGGAAGCGGCATGTTGGGACTCCCCGGCGATTGGACTCCTCCTTCCCGTTTTGTTCGCTTAGCGATGTTGGTGAAATATGTGCTGATGCCCCAAGACTCGGCTCAAGCGGCTAATCTTGCTTTTCATATTTTAGATACGGTGGATATTCCTCGCGGAATTATTAAGGCTGTCGAAAGTGGAAAAACGATTTACGAATATACGCAGTGGTCGGTCGTAAAAGATTTATCCAAACAACGATTTTACATTCGACCCTACGAAAACTTAAAGATTTCTTTCATTGATCTCAAGCAAATCCCTTGGGATAAAATCAAAAAACAAAAATCGATGGGATTGAATAGCCAAAGTTTAATCCCAAATTTGACGGCTGAAATGTTGAAGTGAGCTTGAGTTTCCGGAAATCAAACAATCAGTCCGATTTTCGAACGGTATTTTTCTAAACCATCCCTTATCTGTCGATTAAGAGCGAGTTGACTTCTTGGCACATTCTTTGCCTCTCATGTAGACAAACATAATTTAGCCAAACATTGTATATACAATAGCATTGACATGTAAGGGTAAGGCATGGAAAATCTAGAAATAGATGGATTTGAATGGGACAAGGGAAACTTCGATAAAAATTTAAAAAAGCACGGTGTAACTACTCAAGAAATTGAAGAGGTCTTTTTTAATTCCCCACTCCTATTTTCAGACGCCAAACACAGTAACACCGAGAAAAGATATATTGCTTTCGGCAAAACAAATACGGGACGTTTAATAACTATTGCTTTTACTCTCCGCGAGAAACACGGTCTTAAACTTTTAAGACCCATTTCTGCGCGGACAATGCACCAAAAGGAAAGAAATCTTTATGAAGAAACCATTACCCAAACTTAAAAGTAAAAAAGCTTTTAAAGAATTTGTAGATAAAAATGATTTAGGAAACTATTTAGAGGCAAAAGACTTGAAACCCACTCGTATCCGTTTAAAAAATCAAGATCGCTCGATCTCACTTCGAGTCTCTTCCGATTTTTTAGATCTTCTCAAAAAAGCTGCCCAAAAACATCACACAAAATATCAAAGACTAATCAAATCTATTCTAGACGAAAATATAGGTAATTATCTTCGATAATCTCTACCGATAATGCATGCTGATCCAAGCCGCACAGACATTGCTAAGCGCATGAAACAAAATCGGCGCAACTAACCCTTTAGTTCTTTCGCGCAACCAACCGAAGGCAAGGGCAGGAAAAAAGATTGAGAAATGCCACCAGCGCAACACCACTAAGCTGTGAGAAAAAGCGAAGATCAGCGCCGTCAAGAAAAATGCCTTCCCCACATAAATTCCTAATAGTTTTTTCTTTTCTGGAAAAGCTTCTTTCAAATTTCCTAATAAATAACCTCTAAAAAAGAACTCTTCGGGTAAGGCGACTAGAAAGAGATGGTAGAGAAAAATCGTCCAGAGCGGAAAAGAAGTTAAAGGAACCGCATGATAATGCGCATGAAAAACCCAAAGAAGAAAATAATGTCCGAGTATCAAAAAAACAGGAAAAATTAGCAAACTTGAAACTACAAAATATTTAAACGAAGTCCAAACTTCAGAAAGATTCTTTTCGAAAAAATCGTAGGATTGTTTTTTTAAACGCAGAACAATGACGGGCAAATAAAGAAAAACAAGGGCCGTCAGCAACGCAGAATATTGACTAATAAAAGAGACATTCCCAAAGCGATAAAGAAAATGGGCTAAAAAAACGGCTACAGCCCAAACGCTCAAACTCTCAATGAGTAGTTTCTTTCTTGAACTAATGGCCATTACGCTCACTTAGTTTTTTACAATGATAATAAAGAAAAATTCCGAAGCAAATCGAAACAATTCCCATAATTTGAGCCGTCGAAATTACTCCTCCGCCGTAAACCCCTCGATCTAAATCTCCCCGCAAAAACTCCACCATACCGCGAAAAAAACCGTAAAGGATGAAAAAAGAAGCAATGACCTGCCCTTTAAATTTTCGGTGGGCATCGATCCAACTCAAAATTAAAAAGAGTATCACTCCATTGAGCAATAAATCGTAAATTTGAGTAGCATGCAGCGGAATTCCATAAAATTTATAGCCCGCATCGCTCGAGCGATTGGTGAAGGTAAGATGAATAAAAAAATCAGTGGGTTTGCCGTAGCAACACCCCGCACCCAAACAACCAATTCTCACACAAAAATTAATGATGGGAATAATCAAGGCTGCCAAATCCGCATGTTGCCAAACATCGAGTTTTTTCCATTTAAAGCCAAAATAAAAAACCAGTGCCACACCAATCACCGCACCATAAGAAACAAACCCACCACGCCAAATTTGGTAAATATAGGAAGGATGCTCCCAATAAAAACGCGGCTCTTCAACAAATACGTGAAAAAGTCGGCCACCGATGATAGCCGCCAAAGTCCCCATGATTCCAAAATCAAGCACTGTAATTTGAGATATATTTTTTCCGGGGGCCCGGAAATAGGCATAAAAAGTGGCCGTCAACGACGCCATCATTAGCATAAAGCTAAATGTCGGGATAACGATCGAACCGTGATTTACCAGAAAAGGAAACATTTATCTTCCTCCATTTGCTTTTTTGAGATGTCGATACATCAAACTACCCACGATTAATATGCAGAATCCCACAATTTGAGCAGTCGAGATTCGCCCATGCCAATATAAACCGCGCTCGATATCTCCTCGAAAAAATTCTACCCAGGCGCGCAAGACTCCATAAAGCATAAATCCTAACCAAAAAATCTGCCCATCAAATTTTTTCTTTTTATCTGCCCAATTCAAGATCACAAAGATAACAACAGCATTGAGCATATCATATATTTGAGTCGCATGGAGAGGAATCCCCTCGAACCGCCGCCCCGCTTCTCCGATCGGATTCGTAAAAATAAGATGAAAAGGAAGATCCGTGGGCTTGCCGTAACAACAACCAGCGCACAGACATCCCATCCGCACAAAAAAGATGACGATGGGAAAAGCTAAAGTCATGAGATCGAGGTAGCGATAAACCGGAATCTTACGCCATTTGAGATAAACCACCCATGAGACAATAATACTAATTAAGGCGCCGTATGAAACATAGCCACCACGTTTAAAATTAAAGATTTCTTGCCAGTGCTCCCAATAATAGAGCGGGGATTCAAAAAAAACATGGAAAAGCCGGGCCCCAATCAACGAGATAACAATACCGATCATCGCTAAATCAAGCACAACGGCAGTGGAGAGTTTTTTCTGTTTGGCGCGCCAATAGACATAAACAGTCGCTAAAAGGGCAGCCAACATGATCATGAAACTAAAAGAAGTGAGAACGAAGGAACCTTTTTGGTAGAGATAAGGGAACATAAAGGGATAGTTTTAAGTGATCAGTGTTTAGTAAATTTAAAACTTATCACTCACGACTTTTTAACAAGTGCAGTCCAGATCAGTAGCAACACTCCAATGGTAATTGCTGAATCCGCTACATTAAATGCAGGCCAATTTAATTCTACAAAGTAATGTTTTCCAAAAACCGAGAATTGGCTCACCTGATTTTGCCAGTGAAAGGAAAGAAAGTCGACCACATTTCCTCTAAAAACTCGGTCAACTACATTGCCCAAAGCCCCGGAGAGAATTAGAATCAACGAAATCAACAAACCGCGCTGAGTCGTAGTCGTTTCGTAGAAATGGTAAAGAAAAAGAAGAAGAGCCACTACGCTAATGGCAAAAAAGAAAATCTCTCGCCCAGGAGAAGGCCAATTGGCCCAGAGTCCAAACGCGGCACCTGAATTTCGATAATGCACTAAATCAAAATAGCCAGGCAAGATTGGGAGACTCGTATTAAGAGGAATAAAATGAACGATCAATCCTTTAGTAAGTTGATCGAGCAAAACAATAAATAATCCAATTTTAAGCAAAAGCCGATTCTTTTGAGAATCTTTAAAATTGATCAAGGGGTAGGTCCTCTTTTTTCCATCACTCGAACACACCGATCACAAAGCTCGGGATGAGTAGAGCTTTTCTTAACTGTAGTCGAAAAATTCCAACACCGCTCACATTTTTCACCTTCGGCGGGCAAAATCAAGATCTGCAGGCCCGGGATATTTTCGCTCTTATAAGTAGGTTCATCCATTTCATAAACAAGCAAGACTTGAGAAACAATAAAGAGAGTAGGAAGCTGTTTTTCGTGTTCTTTTAAAACTTTAAGAGCATCACCCTCAGCAAAAATTCGCACTTGAGCGGCAAGAGAAGAACCAATCAACTTATTCTTTCGAGAAAGCTCTAAAGCTTTTAAAACTTCTTCTCGCAAAATTCGAATATCATCGAATTTTTCATTTAAACCATCATTTTTCCATTCCGACGGAGCCACCGGAAAAGAATTCATAAAAATACTTTCGGATTTTTCGGAAAGATTCAAGTAGTTCCAAACTTCTTCTGCGGTGAAAGACAAGATAGGGCTCATCCAGATTGCTAAACCGCGTGCAAGTTCAAACAAGACGGTTTGAGCGGAGCGTCTTTCCAGACTCTTAGGTGAAAAGGTGTAAAGACGATCTTTTAAAATATCGAGATAAAACGAAGAAAGCTCAACCGTGCAAAATTGATTGAGCAGATGATAGATCTGATGAAACTCATAACTTTCATAAGCATGCTGCAAACGTTCGATCAAATGGGCATAGGCATCGAGCGCCCAACGATCGAGCTCTAAGAGTTCAGAGTAAGGCACTTGATCTTTTGCCGAGTCAAAATCATAAAGATTTCCTAATAAATAACGAAAAGTATTTCGAATCTTTCGGTAAGTTTCACTCAACCGCAAAAGAATTTCATCGGAAACACGAATATCATTTCGATAATCTTCGGCAGCCACCCAAAGGCGCAAAATTTCAGCGCCCATCTTCTTCAAAACATTTTCGGGTGGGACATAATTTTTTGCTGATTTGGAATATTTTCGTCCTTGCCCATCCACCACAAAACCATGTGTCAGCACAGCTTTATAAGGAGCTTTGCCGCGAGTGCCTACCGCCGCAAGCAATGAAGAATGGAACCAACCGCGATGTTGATCGGATCCTTCTAAATAAATATCGGCAGGGAATTGAAGATGCGGATTTTTCTCAAGCACCGCCGCGAAGGAAACTCCAGAGTCAAACCAAACATCTAAGATATCTGAATTTTTTACAAACTGAGAAGCACCACACTTTTCGCACACAGTGCCAGGAGGTAAGAGTTCTTTTTCTGTTTTCGAAAAATAGGCATCGGCCCCTTCTTTTTCAAAAATAGCTGCAATATGATTAATAATCTCTTGGCTGATTTGATCGTGCGAGCAAGCGCCACACGAAAAACTCATAATGGGCACACCCCATTTGCGTTGACGGCTAATGCACCAATCCGGCCGGTTTTCTACCATTCCATAAATACGTTCTCTGCCCCACGAAGGAATCCAATGCGTGCGCCGAATAATATCTAAAGCTTTGTGGCGCAGATCATTTTTCTCCATAGAAATAAACCATTGCGGGGTCGAACGAAAAATTACGGGTTTTTTACAACGCCAACAATGGGGGTAAGAATGCTCAATGGCTTCTTGCTTGAGCAAGGCATTTTTAGATTTCAAGATTTCGATGATTTTTGGATTGGCCTCCAAAACCCGCTCGCCCACGAGCTCAGGCACACCGACGTCGCCAGTGAACTTACCTTGATGATCAACCGGATTCAAAATTTCGAGTTTGTATTTCAAACCCACTTCGTAATCTTCTTGTCCATGCCCAGGCGCAATGTGCACGCAACCGGTGCCTTGATCTAAGGTAACATGATCACCCATCACTACTTGAGATTCTCTCTGTAAAAATGGATGTTGATACGTAACGCCTTCTAATTTTTTTGCGGGGATTCTTTCTAAAAGTTTTGCTTCTTCTAAATTCAGATTTTTTCGGAGTGCATCGAGTAATCCTTCAGCCACTACATACACTTCATCACCTTGCTGCAACAAAACATACGTATAATTTTTATTGAGAGCGATGGCGTTATTGGCAGGCAGCGTCCAAGGAGTAGTCGTCCAAATCAGGAAAAATACTTTTTGATTTTTGAGTGCGGGAAATAAAGTTTCTAAAGCGTGAGTCTGGAATTTAACGTAAACGGAAGGGGAGCTATGATTTTCATATTCCACTTCGGCTTCGGCCAAAGCTGTTTGACAATGCATGCACCAATAAACCGGTTTTCGTCCGCGATAGACTGATCCCGAAGCAACTAAATTTCCAAGCTCCCGCGCAATCGTCGCTTCATAAGAATAATTCATGGTGAGATAAGGCTCTTGCCATTTCGCTAAAATTCCCAAGCGGCGAAATTCTTCGCGTTGAATATCCACAAATTTTTGAGCGTAATCCCGGCACGCTTGACGAATCTGCACCACGCTCATCTCTTTTTTCTTAGAGCCTAAATCTTTATCGACCTGGTGTTCGATCGGAAGCCCGTGACAATCCCAGCCCGGCACATACTCGCTGTGAAAGCCGGCTAAATTGCGATATTTCACGATGAAATCTTTGAGAATTTTATTGAGGATATGCCCAAAATGAATATGACCATTGGCATAAGGCGGACCATCGTGAAGCACAAACTTCGGCTTACTCGCATTTCTTTCTAAAAGCTTAGAATAAATTTTATTTTCTTCCCAAAACTCCACCCGCTTGGGTTCGTTGTTTGGAAGATCCGCTTTCATAGGGAAATCGGTTTTTGGAAGATTTAAAGTATTTTTATAATCGAACTTAGTTTGCTCAGTCATATAGAAGAAGATGAATAACTGTAGTCCGAATGGCTGTCAACGCTTTAAGAATGAAGTCTTTACACCCTGCAGCCAATTGGTTAGGAAAAGAAGGTATGAGTAAAATCCGTAAGGCTGTCATACCCGTTGCGGGACTCGGAACGCGTTTTTTACCCGCGACTAAAGTCGTTCCCAAAGAGCTTCTTCCTATCGTGGATAAGCCCGCCATTCAATATATTGTAGAAGAAATTATCGCGGCCGGAATCCAAGAAATCATTTTAATTACCGGCCGGGGTAAACAAGGCATTTTAGATTACTTCGATCGTTCTCCCGAGCTCGAAGAAGAACTTCAAAAAAGAAATAAACCCGAACAACTTGAAAATATCCGCTCTTTAGCCTCCATGGCGGAATTCGTCACCGTTTGGCAACCCAACCCCTTAGGTTTAGGGCACGCCATTTTATGCGCTAAAGATGTAGTAGATGACGAACCGTTCATTGTCTGTTTACCCGATGATCTGATCGATTCAAAGAAATCCTGCGTTCAGCAAATGCTCGAAATCTACGAAACGCATCACACCCCTTTAATTGCGGTTGAAAAAGTGCCTGCCCAAGAAGTTCATCAATATGGAATCATGAGTGGCACCCCTCTCTCTTCCCAACTTCATCACATTACCAGTTTAGTAGAAAAACCTAAGTTAGAAGAGGCCCCCTCTCAGTTAGGCGTTGTGGGACGCTACTTACTTCCTCCTGAAATTTTTTCTCTCTTAAGAGATTTGAAACCTGGTCGAGCAGGCGAATACCAATTGACTGATGCCCTAAATCAGCTCGCAAAAGTTCAAAAAATCTTAGCTTATGAATTTGAAGGTACTCGTTACGATACCGGTGACAAACTAGGCTTTGTGAAAGCAAACCTGGCTTACGGCATCAAAAGAGGGTATT
>CAYWGE010000051.1:0-9921 GCA_964457215.1 uncultured Pseudomonadota bacterium | reverse complement strand
AAACAAAGTGGAAAAAGCTAGGCCGTGAAATTCATTATTATTGTTTTCAAAAGAAATGAGAAATTAAAGCTTATTTTAAAAAGGAGAGTGCCTTTTCTTCTTCCGGAATCCTGACTCTTAAGAAACACAAAAATCCTAACACGCTGAACACACAAGTAAAGTACGCTTGAACCATACATGAAATGGTTATGAGCTCAATCAAAACGGCCACATAATTCGGATGAGATATAAAACGGTAGGGCCCTCGGCTCACGCGCGGCATTCCGGGAACTACCCATATTCTCACATTCCAACACTTCCCTAAACTCCACATCGCCCAATGGCGTAAGACTTGAGCCAACAAGAAAAAGAAAAAAAGAATGGGCCAATAGCCAACGGCCTGTCTTTTCAAAAAATAAACTTCAAGCGGGAGCGCCAAGAAAAATCCAACCATTAAAAAAACAACCCATTTAAAATGGTCTTTCCCAAACTCTTTTCCGCCATGCGCTTGCATCCAAGCCGCATTTCTTCGGGAAATCAGCATTTCCGAAAGCCGCTGGACAACCACTATTAAAAGAAAAAGCCAGAAAAAGGGATTTACTTCCATTGGAGAACTAATCCTTCTGCAGAGAAACCGGGGCCAAATGCGGTCATAATGCCAAATTTTTTGGAATGGGATTCTTGTCGTAAAAGTTTTTCAAGTTCAAAAATCACTGAACACGACGACATATTTCCGTAGTTTTTCAATATTTCCCATGAAATGGCCATCTTCTCGGGTTTTAACTCCAAGACTCTCTGGAAAGCAGTCAAAATCTTTGCACCGCCAGGATGACACAAGACAAAATCTAAATCTCGGGAAGCTAATTCAAAAGTTTTAAGTAAATCGTCTACAAATCCCCTTGCTTTTTGATCCACCAAATCCGGAATTTCGGGCGCTAAAATCACTTCTAAGCCCGTTTCTTTTTGCTTCCACCCCATGTGCGAATATGTGTCCGGAAAAAGATAACTCTTTGCCGCACAAATATTTAACCTTCCTTGAGGTTTTGCGGTTTCTTTTCCTTCGATGAGGACCGCTGTTGCCCCATCGTTGAAGATCGCTCCCCCAATCAACCCTTTTGCGGTGGTATCGGAAACTTGATAAGCTAACGAGCAAAGCTCGAGATTAATCAGTAACACTCGTTCTTTAGGATAAGCCCGCGTATACTCGAGCGCCCGCGCTAAACCTTGCACTCCTCCCGTACAACCCCAACCAAAAGCTGGGATTCGCCGTGTTTGGGCTGGAAGCCCCAATTCTTGAATCAAGTAAGCATCGAGCGAAGGCACCACAAATCCTGTCGTTGAAACAAAAATCAAGCCGGTAATTTGCTCCGGAGAAATACGCGACTCCTCCAAACAACGTTTGGCTGCCTGCGAGCAAAGTTTTAATCCTTGTTCAAAATAAATCTGATTTCTCTCTGAAAAACTGCCTAATTCTGCAAAGCGATGCAGCGGATGAACAAAGTAGCGTTGTTGAACTTGAGCATTTTCAAAAATAGCTCGGATTTGCGAATCTTCTCTCAAAAATTTCTCGGGAGCAGCCAGAAAAAATTTAAAGACTTCTTCTTGAGAATAAGAATAGGCGGGTAATGCTGTAGTGGCATGAACAATAAAAGACATACAGCGCTCAACCTTTACTTTTTATTAAAGGATTCCTAAAGAGAGTTAAGCTACTTTTTCAATTACTCGATATAAAGTATCGCGTTCGATGGGTTCTCGCCCTGCTTCTCGAATCAAAGCTTGAATGGAATCCGCACTCAAACTTTCGGGAGTTTTTGCGCCCGCCATGTGGACAATTCTCTCTTGAGTAATGGTGCCATCTAAATCATCCGCCCCAAACGAAAGCGCTAATTGAGCAATTTTAAGCCCACTCATCACCCAATAAGTTTTGATGTGGTCAAAATTATCGAGATAAATTCGGCTGACAGCAATTTGCTTAAGGTCAGTCAAGCCCGTGGGTTCTGGTAAATGGGCCATCGGAGTATCAAAAGGAATAAAGCTCAAAGGAATAAAAGTTTGAAAACCATTTGTCTCATCTTGAAGGCTTCGAAGTTTTTGTAAATGATCGACTCGATCTTCATCGGCTTCGATATGACCATAAAGCATCGTGGCATTGCTTCGAATTCCTAAACCATGTGCAATTCGGTGAATTTCAAGCCAACGCTCACCCGAAATTTTATTGGGACAAATCTGCTTACGCACGCGCTCCCCTAAAATTTCGGCACCCCCACCGGGCATTGAATCCAAACCCGCTGCACAAAGCCGTTTGAGCGTTTCTTCAACACTCAGCTTACTTACCTTCGCAAAATAATCGATTTCGACGGCTGTAAAGCCTTTGAGATGCAATTGAGAAGAAATCGCCTTCAATTCACGCAGTAAATTTTCGTAGTAATCAATTTTATAATCGGGATGAAGGCCTCCAACGATATGAAGCTCTGTGGCACCTTCTGCCGCTGCCTTTTGAGCAATTTTTTTCATCTCGTCTAAAGAAAGCAGATAAGATTTAGGCGAGCTCTTGGGTTGACCAAACTCGCAAAACTTGCATTCTACATAGCAAACATTGGAGTAATTTAGGTGGCGATTGATATTATAGTAAGTGGCTTTCCCATTTTTGCGTTCTCGCACAATATTGGCAATCTCACCCAGACCAATTAGATCATTGGAGCGATAAAGACTTAAACATTCTTCTTCTGTAATTCTTTGCGAAGAAGAGACTTTCTCTTTAATTTTTTGAAGAGAGGGATGCATAAAGTTACCGATTTGTTTTTATAAAACTCATGAATTCTTGACGCGTCGCCAAGTTTGTTTGAAAAGCACCCAACATCGCCGAAGTAATGGCAACGGATCCTCGTTTTTGCACGCCTTGCATCTGCATGCATAAATGCTCTGCTTCAATCACTACCGCAACGCCCAAAGGATTTAAACTCGTTTGCAAAGTATCGGCGATTTGAGTGGTCATCCGTTCTTGCACTTGCAAACGGCGGGAAAAAACTTCAACCAAGCGAGCCACTTTTGAAAGCCCAATAATTTTTTCGCGCGGAATATACGCAACATGCGCCCGCCCCCAAAAAGGCAAAAGATGATGCTCGCACAAGCTGTAAAGCGCGATATCTTTCACCACAATCATCTCCGAATACTTTTCAGTAAACTGGGCCCCATTGATGATTTCTTGAGGATCTTGAGCATAGCCTTGCGTTAAAAACTTTAGGGATTTTGCCACACGACTAGGTGTTTTGAGTAACCCTTCACGGCTAGGATCTTCTCCGATTTCCCGGAGAAGTTCGGCAACTAATTGTTCGAGGCGATCACTATTCATAGGGTTTGAGAATAAACTCCATTCTCCGTTTAGCGTCAATACTTTAGATAAAGCGTCAAATTCTGCACTCTTTTAAGAGTTTTTTAAGCCCTATCTATTTAACAATCCATAAAACCGGCAAACTCCCTACTACACTGCATTGCTGGGTACTCAACTTGCATAAATTCTATCGGGGTCAAAAACATAAGGAGACTCGCATGTTTAAAAAAACCTTTATTTTAGCTAGCTTTCTTTTACTTCTCTTCACTCTAAGCACTCCCCGGGCTGCAAAAGCCGAAGGAGATGGCCCAGAGTTTGTGAACCTACCTCTGCTTGTTTTTTCAGATAATAAAGAAGGGGCCTATCATCTGATAAAACTTTACCAGATTGTGTTTGGAAATATTCCGCCAAGCTTGGCACGAGGACATTCCCACATGAATTTGCAGGGCTTAATCTTCTTTTATGAACAAAACTGTAACGATCGCACGCCCGATGTTTGTTTAAGGGAATTTGTTCCCAATCCTCCCTGTACTTGTCCTCTACCTTCTGCTCCCCCTCCAGCACCTCGTCCGATGAACATGAATATGACTATGCCGATGAATATGACCTTTCCTTCGGGACTCACAACACCTCCGCCACCTATCCAGAAGGATAAAATGTTGGCTCCCAGCGATGCTGGAAAAGAAGCTGCGCCTACAGACGAGGATGATAAAGCGAAAAATCAGGATCCTTATTCCAAATGAAGAGGATTTTGGTTTTGTTGCAAGGCTAAGGTAATTTCTTCTAAGACTTCTGCATTGGCCTCTTCGAGACTTCTTGCTTGAAGAGAAGCTTTGCATTCTTTGTCTTTAGGCCATTGCCCTAAAGCCCAGGCGGCATGAGAACGGATTAAAGGCTCAGAATCGTGAAGAGCTTTTTGAAGGGCTGGAATGCTTTCAGCCTTTCTTAAATTTCCTAAGACAACACAGACATTTCTTAAAAAACCTCTTCGTTTTGAACGGAGTATAGGAGAGTTTTTAAATCTTTCTTTAAAGGCCTTTTCATCTAAACTTAACCATTCGGTTAACTCTGTCGCAGAAACATTTCTTAAAAATTCTTCCGGTAATTTTGCCTCTCGGTTCCAAGGGCAAACTTCTTGGCAGTCATCGCAACCAAACACATGAGTACCTAAAGCTTGGCGAAACTCATGGGGAATAGGCCCTTTATTTTCAATCGTTAGGTAAGAAATGCAGCGTCGTGCATCAAGCACATAGGGAGCTACAATCGCCTGGGTGGGGCATATATCGATGCAAGATTGGCAACGGCCACAATGATCAGAGGCGCTTTCATCTTCAGGCAGAGAAAGAGTCGTTAAAATACTCGCTAGAAAGAAATAAGACCCTTCTCGTGGATGAATCAAATTAGTATGTTTACCGATCCAACCCAAGCCCGCTAATGAAGCCCAATACTTTTCTTGAACAGGCCCTGTATCGACATACGATTTGAATTGGGATTCTGGAAATTCTTCTAAAAGTTTTTCTTCGAACTCTTTCAATTTATTTTTTAGAATTAAATGATAATCGTCTTGCCAAGCGTAACGAGAAATAAAAGGGGAACGAATGCTTTGGTGTTTTTCTTCGAGGTTCTGATTATAATTCCAACTCAAACAAATAATAGAACGAGCCTGAGGCAGAATATTTTGTAAATCCTCTCGCTTCTCTAAGCCACGTTCCAAATAAGCCATCGAACCTTGATAGCCTTGCTTTAACCAGCTTTGATAACGTTGAAAACCTTCGGAGAAAACTTGAAGAGAGGCCACCCCCAATTGACTAAAACCTAAATCAGTGGCGATTTTTAGAATGAAGTGCTTGTCCTTCATAAAAACTATTGGTAGATGCAATTTTGCGATATTCTCCTCGCTGTCATTCCCCGACTCGATCGGGGAATCCAGTTTATTTATCATTAAATAGGGTTCCCCCGGTCAAGCGCCAAAGGCGCCCCTTCGGGGCCGGAGGATGACAAGAACATTCATGAAAACGCGACTAATAAATTAAGATGAAAAAAATTCTATCAGTTAGCTTTTTATTTATCTTTCTCGTTTCTCTTTCTCACTGCAGCGCTCAAAGTAGAATTCCTAAAATCCAGGGGGAAATTAACGTAACGAGCTCTCTCGCAAACAAAGTAAGCCCCACGGACGTTCTTTATATTAATATCTTCGCGTGGCAACCCCCTCAAAACGCACCAACAAGCAAGCCTGAAACAGAAGCAAGCGTAAGCCCAGCACGAAAACCTATTACAGTTTTAAAAATAGCACCGGTCATTTTTCCAGTAAAATATACGGTCAGTAAAAACGATATTATTTTTCCAGAAAAAAAGTTGGAAGGCCCTTTAGAAATCAATGCGAGGCTAGAGCACAGCGAGCCTGGAAATAACAAAAAGAGGATTTTTATAGGGACTTATCCTAAAAACCCAGTTTATTTAGGAAACACAAAAATAAACTTCACTTTAGATAAAGAATTGAAAGACCTTCAATAGTTAAAATTCTGCGGGTAAAAACTACTCAGCCATCGCTTCCGATCGCTTCGACGGGGCATGCCTCTAAAGCCTCTTGGCAAAGTTTCTCTTCTTCAGGATTTAAGGGTTGTTTGTAAACGTAAGAATACCCTTTTTCATCATCCCGTTTAAAATTTTCAGGAGCAGTCTCTCGACAAAGATTACAATCTATGCACTGACTATCGACGAAAAATTTGCCATCTGCTTGCCCAGGTAAACGATCATTTTTATCCGCCATAATTCCTCCAATTTGCCTTTTTCTACACGAAAGAAGAAAATATTAAAAAGAGGTATTGTTCTTGACGATTTTTTCCATTTGGTCAAGTCTCAAAAAAAATAAGGAGAATTTATGTCTCCCTTAGCTTTAGTCACTGGCGCTACGGGTTTTATTGGTTCTCACATGGTTGAGGTTTTACGCAAAGAGGGTTGGCAAGTCCGCGCCACCGACCTTCCCCATCAAAATATCGACTCTACCCTGCAGGGCCAATATCCTGCTTTTATCCAAAAATTAGGTATAGAATTTATCCCCAGCGACCTGACTCATGGAGAAAATCTAAAAGAATTGGTCGAAGGGGTTGATTTTGTTTTTCATATTGCGAGTATTTTTAGCTACTCCATCCCCTGGGAAACGCTTTACCAGGTGAACGTAGAAGGCACACGCAAACTGTTAGAAGCCCTTCGAAAAACAAAATCACTCAAAAAAATTATTTTATGGGGGGCGGGTGGAATCTATCAAACCACTCCTTCGGAACTTCCCATCCGAGAAAATACTCCCATTTTTCCTTTAAATGCTTATTTGCGTTCAAAATGGGAGCAAGAACAACTCACACAACACTATTTTAAAGAATATCACTTACCTTACGTAAGTATTCGCCCAACGGGTGTTTATGGGCCTCGCGGCATTTATGGGATGGGAAAACTCATCCGTGACTTAGCGCAGATGAAAAAGATTTCTATTCCAAAAAACTTCACCGCACGCATGCCTTTGGTACATGTAGAGGATGTGTGTCGCGCAGCTCTCTTTTTGGCCCAAAAAGAAAATAATCTGGGAGAGGCCTATAATCTAGTGGATGATGTGAACTATAATAATGTCGATTTTTTTAAAATGATTTCTGAGCTCGCTCATAAACCTTTTCGGAAACTTCCTAAAGTTCCTATCCAACTCGCGAAGAGAGGCGCTCAGGCGGCGGCTGTAATAGAAAACTTTGTTTCTTCAAAAATACTACATCAAAAACCCAAAATCGAAAAAGATAGCCTCGTTTTTTTGGGTCTAGATCTTTGGTACACCAATGAAAAGCTCAAACAAACGGGATTTACCTTTAAATATCCCAATTCCCGCAAAGGAATCGAAGAAACCTTAAACTGGTATCGGGAAAATCGATTGATTTAAAAAAGCATTCTGCCTAAATACTTAATTCTAGTATTAAACGAATCCCGAAGGGGGGTGAGTCCTACATTTCTCGTTGACCAACCCATTCTTATTTTAATCGGATTACTCGCTGGTTTTTTTATTCCTAAAAATTGGGAAAAAAGTCTTTTTTTCTCGCGTGCTTTTTGGGTGGGTTCTTTTATTGCCTTAGGATTTATGGGACTTTCCTACTATGGTTATCTCAAAGCGCCCGATTGGATGTTTGGTTATTTATTCCCTGCTTCCCAAATTCCTACCTGGGCCATTCTCTTTATTTATATTTCGTTTTATCTTCTCTATGTTTTAGGTTTTTTACTTCAACCTCAGCTTCGCAAAATACATTTTTATTGCGCTGTATCGGCGCCGGCCTTGGCTCTCGCAACCGAAGGAATTCTCTTAGCCCTTCAATGGAGGGCTTATCAAACCATTGCGAGTTTCGAGGACTTTCATCAAGGAAGAGGTATTCATTTATCGGATTCTGAAGTGGGAAAAGAAGGCACTTTTCCCATGATTGCAATTGTGCTGGTTGGAATCTTTTTATTTATTTGGGCAAAAAGGCAAAAAACAACATGAAAAAACTTTTTATTCTTCTGAGCATTTTTTGCTTTTTCCTTCTCATTTCCTATCCCACTCAATCTCAAGAACTTTTGAACACAACCGAACTGCTACAAAAGCTCATTCAAGTAGATACTTCAAATCCTCCTGGAAATGAAATCAAGCTGGCTCAGTGGATTCAACAATATCTAGCCAAATTTGGGATTCCCTCTGAAATTATTGAATCGGAGACAGGGCGAGGAAATTTAATTGCGAGACTCCCCGGCAAAGATCCCGAAGAGACTTTAGCCCTCTTAGGGCATCTAGATGTGGTGCCGGCTGATCCGAAAGAATGGACGATGGATCCTTTTGCGGGAACAATCGACGGCAACACTTTGTATGGCCGGGGTAGCCTCGATATGAAAAGTTTGGTTGCCTTTGAAATTCAGAGTTTCATTAGACTGAAACAAGAAAATATTCCCTTAAAGGGTGATGTACTTTTGATTCTGGTAGCCGATGAAGAGGCGGGCGGTGCAAAAGGTGCCCAATTTTTAACGGATAAACATTGGGATAAAATCCGCGCAAAATATGTTTTTAACGAAGGGAGCGTCGGACTCCGAAAAGCGGGCCACAATTTATACCCGATTCAGACCGCCGAAAAAGGGGTGGCTTGGATGAAACTGACTGCACATGGACCCTCGGGCCATGGCTCAGTTCCTCGCTCAGATAACGCCGTGCTTCGACTCATTCATGGCTTAAATTTTCTCACCCAAAAGCCTCAACCGATTTACAGAACTGCTATTGTAGAAGAATTTTTAAACCGAGCCTCTGCGGGTGTGACAGGTTATAAAGCCTTTTTAATGCGACATTTTTTCACCTGGCCTATTCGCGATATCGCGAGCCAAGAGGTGGGTAATGCACTCCGGGGGGACAAACCTCTAAACGCCATGATCCGCAACACTCTCACGCCCACCATGCTGCAAGCAGGTTATAAAATTAATGTGATTCCAAGCGAAGCGACCGCTTTTGTAGATGCACGAATCTTACCTGGCTTTACGCCCGAAAAATTTCGTCAATGGGTGGAAGAACAAGTCAAAACTTATAACATTAAAGCGGAATTGATTACTCAAAGCATGCCGAATGAATCGAATTTCAACACCCCCTTCTTTGAAGCGATTGAAAAAGCCATTCATCAAGAAGATCCCACTGCCATCATTGCTCCTTATATCTCTGCCGGTGCCACAGACTCGCGCTTCTTTCGCGCAAAAGGGGCGATTGCCTACGGCATTATTCCATTTACCTTAACACCCGAAGAGCTCGAAACCTTTCACGGCAAAGACGAACGCGTACGACTCGAAGAATTGGTTCGAGGAGAGAAGATTTTTTGGAATATTTTGATGCTGGTGCAGAAAGAGTAGGGGCAATTCATGAATTGCCCCTACTCCACAAATTCAAGCGGAGTGGGAGGGATTAATCCTCGGGCTGTTGCTTCCTCAAAGAAAACCTTAAGCGCCTTGCGGCCCCGCTCTCCGTAATCAACGGTAAGCTCGTTTACATACATTCCGATAAAGCGATCGGCCAAATTAAGATCTAAACCACGGCCGAATTGAAGGGCATACGCCACCGCTTCTTTGCGATTTTCTAAGCTCATTTGAATACTTTGTTTTAAAATGCGTGAAAGATCTTTCATTACTTTTTCGCCAAGATCCCGGCGCACCACATTTCCACCCAACGGAAGTGGAAGCTGATGTTTTTCAAACCACCATTTGCCTAAATCGACATACAGCTTGAGCCCTTCTTTTTCATAGGTGAGCTGACCTTCGTGAATGAGCAAGCCTGCATCGTATTTGCCTTGGGCCACAAGCGCGGGAATTTGATCAAAGACTTCTACCGAAATATTTTCGGGTTTTAGATTTGGTTCAAAGAGTTGGAGGGCTAAATAGGCAGACGTTTTTTTACCTGGAATCGCAATCTTCATCTCAGAGAGTTTTTTACTCATCGTCTCAGGGCGGCAAACCACCATGGGCCCATAATTATCACCCATGCTCGAGCCGCTCGGGAGCAACGCATACTTATCGGCCAAAAAAGGATAGGCATAAAAAGAGATGGCCGTAATTTCGTAGGTGCCCTTCTCCGC
>CAYWGE010000050.1:0-9984 GCA_964457215.1 uncultured Pseudomonadota bacterium | reverse complement strand
GGATGAGTGGTGAGATGAGCCGGATAAACCCCACTCTCTTGACGACGCGGCAGAGCCATTGCAGGAGACCCTAACCAGTTTTTTGCCGAAGAAGACTTAAGCTGTTCTACAGTGGGGGGAACAGACAAAACACCCACCAACATATCTCCCGGCAAATGGTAGCCCTGCGGAATTAAGGCGCTATTGCCCACAAAACTATTATTTCCAATCGTAGTCTTACTCAAAGTAAACTGTTGGGCGCGCACATCGTCTTCACCTAAAGTCACGGCATCGGCCACAAATGCGCCCTCGCCTATTTCAAGTAAAGAATGCGTCACCTCACTAGCTGTTGAAATTTCGGTTCGTTTTCCAATCTTCGCTCCCAATGCCCGGTAAAAACTTGAAACATAGACGGTGGCATACGCTGGATGCAACACATACAGAGAGAGCGTGATCAGCTGATCGACAAACCATTTCCGAATGTAGAGTTTACTATAAAGGGGATATGTGCCGGGTTTGAGACGCCGCAGAATAACGCGCGAAAAAACAATCACCTCTAAAGCAAAGAGCAAAACATAGCTTGCCGCTAAAAGGGGCGTAATCACTAAATAATTAAAATTATAATCTGGAGCGGCATTATCCAGTTCATTGAGCACAATAATACTGGGCAATAAAGGAAGCAGAACATTAAAAGGAAATAATAAGAGTAAAAGTAAAAAAACTACGTTATATTTCAATCGGGTTTGGGCGGAGACTTCTAAGGGTTGAGGAAGTTGTTCTAAGGTTTTCACGCTTTCTCGTTCAGCCGGGCTTCCTCCCCACACCTCACAAGCTTTTACAAAAGTATCGGGGCGAAGATAACTTAAATCTTTAAGCTCCCCCCACACATCGATCTGGCAACCACCTCCAATCACGGAGCTCGTTCCAATATAGGCATGCTCTCCTAAATGAATGGAACGCAGCTTGAGTAAGCCACCTTCTACCACTGCATTGTTCAAAACCACCCCTGAACTAATACTCACATCATTGCCTATAGTGACAAGATCTTCGGCTCCAATAATAAAAGCACTTAATTGAGCATCCGCTGCGACCTTCACACCGAGCAAGCGTAAATAAAGCGGATAAATGGGAGTCCCATTAATATATTCGACGGGTGTTAATTTCTGAACCGCTTTAAACAACCACCAGCGAAAATAGTACCAGCCCCACAAAGGGTAATCACCAGGCCGCATACGGCCAATCACCAACCATTTTGTCAAAACCGTAATGACAATAAAGAGAGGCGGGACTAAACAAAAAGAGCACAACGCGGCAATAATTGCCCACACGTGGCTGGAGGTATCTTGCAGGATGTAATAATAGGAAACGTAGGGCAAGAAAATTTGAAATGCAAAGAGTCCATACACAAAAAGAAGCGCTAAAGTTTGAGCAATGCCACAAAGTAAATAGCGCCAACTCGGAACTTTTCTAAACTGCGCAAAAGCAGAAGTATGCGTTTTTTTATTTTCCCATTCCTCGACTAATTTGGAGAGTGGACGATGCAGATAGAGATCTTTAATAGAAGCGTGTTCTATAAAAGCTTCGCTCCTTAAACGGGAGACAAGCTCGGCTGCTAAAAGAGAATGGCCTCCTAAATCTTCAAAAAAATCCTGATCAAGTTGAATAGCTCGGTTTGGAAATACGCGAGATAAAATGGTTAGAACCCGTTCATCTAAAGGAGAATTTTTATTGAGGGGTAATTCTTCGGCCGTAGGCTCGGTCAAGATTTCAGGAAGGGGGAGCGATTTACGATCGATTTTTCCGCTGGGCAGATACGTCATTTGAGCAAGCGACACAAAAAAATTCGGAATCATATAAACCGGCAGATGCTCTGCTAATAGATGCCTCGCTTGAACCTCATCGAAGGTTGTTCCCGGCTCCAATACAAGATATGCCACTAAATGGTCATTCGAGGACTTATCTTTTTTTACGGCGACCGCTGCACTCGAAACAAAGGGCAATTGATTTAAACAAACTTCAATCTCCCCCAATTCAATTCGATATCCCCGAAGCTTAATTTGATCATCCAAGCGTCCTTGCACATAAATCTCGCCTTGCTCATTCATGAAAGCAGCATCACCGGTTTTATAGACTTTATTTCCAGGAAGTAGGTCCAGTGTCTTAGGTTTTGAAATAAACCGGTCTCGAGTCAGCTCAGGACGATCGATGTAACCTTCTCCTACCCCAGGTCCGGAAATTACCAATTCTCCACGCTCGCCGCGGGGAAGAAGATTAAGCGCCTCATCCACCACCGCCAAACCATAATTCGGTAAAGGTTTGCCGATGGTAATTTCGTCTCCTTTTTTTAAGGCTGCTAACGTTGCAGTCACAGTGGTTTCGGTGGGTCCATAGGTATTAAAAAACTGACGGTCCGGTTTTGCCCATTTATTTAGAACTTGCGGAGTACAAGCTTCTCCGCCGGCATTGATCAAACGCAAAGAAGGAATTTTATCTTCTACCATCGCTAGCAAACTGGGCACCGCATGTAGGACTGTAATCTTATTTTTTGCAAGCGTCTCACCCAATTCATCCAAAGATTTTGCGGTCGTAGAATCCGCCACCCAAAGCGTAGCGCCCACCAGATAACTAATCCACGTCTCTTCGCACCACATATCAAAAGAAACCGAAAAACCTTGGTAAACTTTGTCTTGATTTTGAATATTTAAGATACTTTGCTCGGAGCGAACGAGATGACAAATTTGCCGATGAGTAATGGGAATCCCTTTGGGTTTACCCGTGCTACCCGAGGTATAAAGAACATAAGCCCAATCTTTAGGAGAAGCACCCGAGGGAAGATCTATTTTTACTATTTGAGAAGAAGATTTTGGAACTTTTAAAACCGGGCAAATACTTTCTAAAACTTCGTCACTAAAACAGGCCGCTGCATTCACTTCTTTCAACACCGTCAAAACACGGTCTACGGGCATTTCACGATCAAGCGGAACATAAGCCGCTCCCGCTTTGACAATTCCTAAAATTGCTACATGCAGCTCTATACTACGCGGCCACCAAATGCCTACGGTCGCACCCGGCCCAATTCCCATGCTCGAGAGCTCAAGGGCAATTGCATCACTCCACTGGTCAAGTTCTTCATAGCTTACAGATGTATCTTTAAAATAAAGGGCGGTCTTAGAAGGATAAGTTTGAGCGGTATTGCGAAAAATTTCCGCTAAAGTCTCCTCTCTCAATAAATCAGGGCGAACCTCCCCCGAGATGAGACTTTGTTTCTCTTTAGTTTTACCAAGACCGGTATCCACAAATTAAGGTTTTTCCCCTTCTCTCCAATACAATCAGCGCTTACCTAGACCTTCATCTCTTTTCAAGTTTTTCTCTTAAAAGAAAATAAAGCGCTTTAAAGGAATAACGAAGCCTTAAAAAATGGGTTTTTATGAAACTCTTTTTATAAACACTTCTTATCGAATCTTAAAAAAAGGAGGGAAAACCCAACTGAGCTTAAAAAAAGAGAGCTCAAATGGTAAAGATCTTATCGATTAAAAATCTACCACTTACATTGGGTTTTAAATCCCACAAAGGCAGGTTGAAGTTCGCAGGGTGAAGAGGAAGAGCGTATGGCAGGGGTTTTCCAGGTTAGAGTAGTAACTCGGGTGGAATCTTTTTGATCTTCTTCATCCATCTTTTCTTTAATTTGCTGGGTCTTCTCCCAAATATTCGGAGAAGTTTTCACAACTTTCGAATGGCGGATGGGAGCAGAATGAGAAGAGACAAAACTATAAGCGTTGCGAATAGAAAATTTATAAGTCAAAAAAAGACAAAGAAACATTAATCCAATTAACGCCAAAATAAAGGCCTGAAAAAATTTTAAATATAAAAACTCTCTCGTTACTTCTTGCAAAGATTTGGAGTTTCTTAATGTTCCCATAAATCCAATGACCGAATGAGTAGGGGAGAATTTTTTTTCTTCACTCGACTCAGCCGCGTCATCCTCCGATGTGTGACTGTTTTATTCTCCCTAAGAATAAACTTCTTTGATCTTTAAACAATCGGGGAAAGCCTGATTCTCAAACGGGGGTTTTTCCTAAGAGGCTGCAAATCACTCTTCAATGCCTATGGGGTAATTTCCTAATTAAAAACCCGGAGAAGCCTGATGGCAGTTCTTCGCTCTTTTTTTTATTCTTAGAAAACGAAAGAAAGGAGCATTTTTATGAAAACGCTTAAACACTTTGTCTTGGTAGGTTTATCTTTCTTAATAGAAAGCTCGGTTTTTCCTGTCTACAGTGTAGAACGCACACATTTAATCTCCCGTGTCGAAACTCCAGAAGATCGAACTTTAAGCGATCAAGTAAAGAATGCTTTAGCAGCCGATGGTGTCAGCTCCCAAGCCTCACAAAATATTACTGTCGGCACTGTAGAAGGACTTGTAGTTTTACGTGGCAACGTGAAGAGCGCTCAAGATAAAAATTTAATCTTGATGCGTGTAAGACAAGTCCCCGGCGTTGCCGGAGTGCAAGACGAAATTCAAGTGAGAAACACTAAATAAATACTCATTTTGCTTTGATGAAGCTCCATGCTATCCTCTTTATTAGACTTTAAAAGGAGGTAACATGGACAATTCTCTTTTGCCCAATTTTTCTACTCAAGCGATCGCCGAAGAAAATGCGCGATTCATGTCAAAAGTGTATTCGTGGATGACGCTGGGAATTCTGCTTACAGCACTCATCAGCTATTTCATTGGGAATAACCAGGAATTAGCGGTTAGAATTGTTCAAAATAAGGTTCTGTTTTACGGCTTACTCTTCGCCGAATTTGGTATGGTTTTGGCTTTTTCATTTCTTCTTCCAAAAATTAATTCACTGACTGCCTTAGCCTTATTTATGACTTACTCCGCTCTTAATGGAGTAACTTTTTCTATCATCTTTCTTATTTTTACTCAGGATAGTATTGCCTCTATTTTTGTACTCACCGCCTTCTCCTTTGCGGGCTTAGGGGCTGTTGGATACTTCACTAAGAAAGATTTAGGACCCATCGGAACTTTTTGCACCATGGGGCTTTTTGGTTTGGTAGGTTTTGGACTTTTAAGCCTCTTCTTTTCAAGCCTGTGGACCGAGACCACCAGTAAGGTCTATGCAATTGTGGGAGTTATTGTTTTTGCGGGATTAACGGCCTACGATACCCAAAAAATTAAGCAGATGAATATTATTGGGAATGAAGGAACCGACGAAAATCAAAAAGAAGCAATTAGCGGTGCCTTAACACTTTATCTTGATTTCATTAACCTGTTTTTAAGTTTATTGCGTCTCTTTGGCCGCAGAAGATAGGACTTAAGCTTAAGAAATAGGAAATTTTAAGAGGACATCAAAGCCATTTTCTCTATTTTTTGCTTCAATATTTGCCTTCATCGATTCAATCGTCATTTTTGCAATTGCTAGCCCAATACCCGTCCCTTTTGTTTTTCGGGTGAGCTCATTTTCAACGCGGTAAAATTTCTCGAAAATATGTTTAAGGTCCTGGGCGGGTACTCCCGGGCCATAATCTCGCCAAATGAGACTTAAAAAATTACCCTCTTTTTTTACAATCAACTCCAAGAGCTTTTTTTCAGCATGACGCGAAAATTTTATGCTGTTTTCTAAGAGAATGAGCAGAACTTCTTTTAAAGTTTCGGAGTCGTAGTGAATTGGAGGAAGAGGATTTTCAAGAGAAAGCCTAAATTCAAACCCTTCTTTTTTGCACAACGCAGCAAACTGGCTTGCCCAATGCCTGAGATCCGCTTCAGGGCTTTGGTAAATGAGATGGGGAGAATAACTGTGTTTTTCAAGCCGAGCCATTTGAAGTACATTTTCAATCAAACGAGAAAGCCGTTCACTTTCTTGATGAATATTTTGATAATATTCTTTTTTCTTCGTTTCATCTTTTACCCAATCATCTTCGAGCATTTCGCTATACATGCGGATTGAAGTAAGAGGTGTTTTCAATTCATGGCTCACCGCAGATACAAAATCCTGCCGTTTTTGAGAGAGTCTAATGTGTGCTGCCGACGAACGATAGATCCAAAAGAGCCCAATTGTAGAAAACAAAAACAATCCTGCAGAGAGCAAATTCAAGTAAAGTCGGGTGGAGATTTTTGGCCAAGCCTCTCCCATTAAGATCCACCGAATGGAATTTAATGGGTAAGCCATAGAGCGCCAAAATAAGATATGCTGTTTAGATTCTATTTTACCATACTGAGCAATTAACTGATTATCAGACAACCATCGCACTCCCGAAAATTCCGGCAAAGTCGAATTCTCAAAACTGTTTTGCATTAATCCTTCAAAGAACTTCTGCGTATTCATTGCAAAACCCTGCAAATACATTTTTTGATCTACCCAGACTCGCCTGAAAAAAATCAAAAATTCCCCCGAAACCTTGGCTTGAAATGGATCCAGCCATACAACAGAAGATCTATATTTTGCTGGGCTTGGCTCTTGCAGCACAGGAGATTTTGCACTTTCTCTTGGAGCAAGCGGTTTCTCGGCTCTTAAGGATTCTTTTTTCGGGGCCGATTTTTGGAGTTTGAATTCTTGATCGCTCGATTCCGATTTAGAATTTTGAACTTGTTCAAACATTTTAACCGAGTCATCGGCAGCAGCCTCCTCGCGTCTAGCCAATTGAGCCGAAGCAATACTCGCAGGAGCCGCCATTTTTTGAGCCCCTTCCTCTACATCTAAAGATTTGCGTTGTTTCTGTTCTACTAAAGGATTGGGGTAAATATTGGCACTCGACTTTGGCTTTTGGGGCAAAGGTTGGTTAAAGCCCCCTGCAACAGAGGGTGGACCTGCATTTGGCATAGGGGTTGGTTTTGGAACCACTCGCTCGACCAAAGCCCCTTGCATTTCTTTTCGAAAAGCAGCGGTCGTTTTCTCAAGTTCATTTTGCTTTGCAATGCGCAACGAATAATCGGGAAGTGATTTTTGATTCTCTTGAGGCAAATAAGGTGTAGAAAAACTGCCATCCGGATCTAATTGAAAATAACCCAAAAATCCTTTGGGAAGCCTTGGATTGACGAGATCCGAAAGAGCAGAACGCGCAGAAGAATCTGCACCTTGAGATTGGTAAAAGCGATAATCTTTGAATGAACGCGCATCTTCTAGATTAAGCAAATCACTGATTTCGAGCTGAATTTGATTATAAACTTTGGTACTTTCTGCGTCCCACAAACTTTTTTCTTCAATACGCATTTGGCGATAAGAATTACTCAAAAGAAAAAAAATTCCTAATTGAAGCAGGAGAAAAAAAAATAAAAATTGGAGACGAAGCTTAGTCATGATTTAGTTTTTGGTGATTTTGTAACCTTCTCCCCGAATGGTTAAAATGATTTTTGGGTTTTCAGCGTCTTCTTCGATTTTGCGGCGCAACTTGGTCATATGAATATCAACCGTACGCGTATCCATTTGCGGATTTTGATAACCCCATACTTCTTTGAGCAATTCTTGCCTCGAGACAGGACGTTCTGAATTTTTAATTAGATAGCGAAGCAGATCCACTTCTCGCCGAGTCAGCTCTATTTTTTCTTTAGGGCCTTCTAAAATTAAATTGAGAGGGTCGAGAATAAAATCATTCCAGGAAATTTTTTGTTTTTCGAGTTGAAGTTTTGAGCTACGCCTTAGCACACTTTCGCAGCGTGCTAAAAGTTCGCGAATAGAGAAAGGCTTAGTTACGTAGTCATCTGCTCCTAATTTTAAACCTTGAATAATATCTTCTTCATCCCCTTTAGCCGTGAGTAAAATAATCGGTTGAGAGCGGTCTTTTTTTCGGATCTCATCGCAAATTTTAAAGCCATTGAGTTCCGGCAACATCACATCTAAAATAATTAAATGGTAAGCGCCGGTAAGAGCCTCTTTTAAGGCTGCAGGCCCTGTTTCAACAGCCCTCACCTCATAGCCATGGTACACAAACACATCGATCAAACCCTTACGAATACTCTCTTCGTCTTCGGCGATTAAAACACGATTTTTTTCATGGGTAGCACTCATGAGTCTTCACTCCTGTCTTCAAAGTATAGCAAATCGCTCCTTAAATTCATGTAAAACATTTGTAAAATCTCCTCCCTCTTTTTTTACACACTAAGGCCTCTTTTTTAAACGGAAGTTTCGGCATTCTGAGAATCGATCCGGGGATTTTCCCGGTCCAATGAAAGGAAATTTATGAAAAGTTTAAGTCAAAAAATAGCCATTCTCTCTCTTTTAGTTCTTCAAACCTTACTCCCTGCTTGCTCAGCGGGCGCAAAGTCGGGCTCTCCTATTGTGAAGAAGCAAACGCCTCAAATTCGAGTGGAGGCCTCTCTTTCTCAAAGCAAGATTTTACAAGGCTCTGATGGCCTCGTTTATTTGCAGATGGATATCGAAGCTCCGCGCCAAACGGATTCTTACGAAACTCGAAAGCCCACGGATTTCATTGTGGTTCTCGACCGAAGCGGAAGTATGTCGGCCGCGCAAAAAATCGAATACGTGCATCAAGCTTTAAGAACCTTGATCCAACAGCTTTCTCCGCAAGACCGTTTTGGCCTGGTTTCTTTTGATGATAAGGCGGAGATCAATCATTATTTGAGTTATGTTTCGCCTCAAGACAAAAATTATCTTCAACAAAAGATATCGGCCATTCAGCCACGAGGAAGCACCAATATTTCTAGCGGTCTTCAAACAGCCATTCAAATGGTGCGCGAGAATAACTCCCCTGCCCGATCCGAACGAATTATCTTAATTTCGGATGGCCTGGCAAATCAAGGCATCACCGACCCCGCTGCCTTAAGCAGCATGGTAACAGCCGCCTCCCAAACGCGAGGCTTTCGCGAGGCCTCTTCTCCTTTTGCTCTTTCTACCATTGGTGTGGGTTTAGATTTTAACGAATACCTTCTCTCAAATTTAGCAGATCGTGGTCAGGGAAGTTATTACTACCTTCAAAACCCAAGTGGCATGCATAATATTTTGGCCCAAGAGTTTAGAGGCGCCAGCGAGATTTATGCCTCAAACACCGAGCTTAATTTTGATTTACCGCCCGACATTACGCTTACTGATGCCTCGGGATATCCGGTTCAACGCCAGGGCAATCACTACATTGTCCAACCCGGCCATATTTACCAAAATCAAAAGAAAGTGATTTACTTAACCTTAGCGCTACCGAGCACCTACACCTATTCGGCCCGTCCCTTAGGCCAGCTCGACTTATCTTTCTATGTGCGTGGAAATTTCTATCGAGTTCCAATTGTGAATTCCGATCTTTACGTGTCCTGCCTTCCTTCTTCTCAACGTTATGAAGTGAGTGATTCGATTAATCAAAAGGTCTATGAAGAGGCCTGGACTAAAAACAACTACGGTAGAGCACTAAAAGAAAGCGCCCAAAAGGTCTCCAGTGGCGACTCGGCAGGAGCCGCAAAAGTCATGCAAGATTATCGAAGTAAAGTGGTTGAGGCCAATGCCGTTGCACCTTCTCCCGTTCTTTCAAGACAAGCCACCGAAGCCGCCAAAGCAGAAGGCGAAGTGAAAAAGGCCTTTAGTGGCCCTAATCGTGAAGAAAATCTAAAAACCTTAGGTAAGGATTTTCATTACAAGGGAATTCAAGAACAACGCTAAATCATACCCTACCTACCTCTAGACCTCCTGTGCTTTTTTGGCAGGAGGTTTTTTATTTGAAGGACAAATAAAGCTGAAATAGAAAGAGGCATGCAAGAATTTTACAACATCGCCTTAGATTGCATCGATAAAAATGCCCAATCTCCTCACAACAAACATAAACCAGCGTTGATTTATGTGAAAGATGGAGCAGCGCCCCTACGCCTTAATTTCTCTAATCTCGAAGGGCTTACCAATCGCATCGCCAATGCCTTAAAAGATTTAGGACTTCAAAAAGGAGAAAGATTAGTCTTACGACTCCCTAATTGCCCAGACTTTCCCATTACTTTTTTAGGTGCAATCAAAGCGGGAATGATCCCCATTCCAAGCTCTGCTCAAGCCACAGAAAATGAACTAAAAT
>CAYWGE010000049.1:588-10074 GCA_964457215.1 uncultured Pseudomonadota bacterium | reverse complement strand
GAGGCTTTGCAGAAGGCCGCGCCTTATCTTCAAAAATTTGGGGGACATAAACAAGCGGCGGGTTTGCATTTTAATGCCGAAAACTATGAAAAGTTTTGGGAAACTTTAGATTCTGAGGTGCTTCGGCAGCTCAAAACTGAAGATTTTACACCGCCTCTCTGGGCTGATGCTGAGTTAGATTTGGAGACGTTTAAGGAAGATTGGATGCAAGAATTTGAAGCCTTACAACCTTTTGGAATGGGAAACGCAGGCCCCAGTTTTTTTTCACGATCTCTTAAGCTCAGTCAGCAGCGTTGTGTCGGAGAAAAGCATTTAAAATGTAGTTTTAAAGCCGGAAAGCGTTTTTGGGACGCCATCGGGTTTGGAATGGCAAATCCCTCTTTTAGTTTGCCGGATTCCCAATTTTTAGAAGGTATTTTTGCTTGTGAATGGAATGAGTGGAATGGAAAGAGGAGTGTTCAATTAAAACTCTTAGATCTTCCCCGCGCTTCTGCATTATTTTTTTAAAATTCCTTAAAAAAACTAACGCATTGCATAAATTGCGATTGACAGGTTTGACGCAGGGTGTTAACGAATTTTTATGAATTTTCGTTCCCTTGGGAATGAATTTCGTGCCAAGAAAAATAATTCAATGTTCGGTCATTGGGATGAGTTTTTCTAGGTAATCAAAATTTGGGGAGTAACCGTTTGGAGGAGGATTGGTATGGCCGCTAAGAAAAGCAAAAAAGTTTCGAAAACGAACGTTGAGTTTTTAAAACTCAGACTAAATAAAGTAAATTCTATTTTGGGTCGTCTTGAAGACGAGGTTGAAGGAATTTTCAAGAGATTAGTCAAAAAAGGTGAATCATCGAGCAAAGAAATTCGTAAAAACTTCGATGAAATCTTAAAAAGAGTTCGAAAAATTAGTTTTTATTCGAAAGCTCAAACCAAAACCGGAAATTTAGAACGAGAAGTTCGTAAATTAGCCGATGAAGTAATTAGTAAGTTAAAAAGTTTAGAAATCGCCCCCAGTGGGTTTTCTGCTAAAAAGATCTTAAAAGATACCCGCAAAAATATTGAAAGTTTTGTTTCAAAGTTCGAAAAAAATGAGTGGGTTGAAAAGGCAAAAAATACGGCTCAAAATACCCGCGTGAATTTACTCTCGGTTTTAAACATCCCCAGTCAGGCGGAAGTTGAAAAGCTTGAGAAGAAAATTCATAATCTCGAAAAACGGCTGCACCATATTTCTCAAAAAGCCGCCTAATATCAGCTTACCTCCCTCGAAAAGGGCTGGCTCCGCAAGGGGCGGCCCTTTTATTTTTTGTGTCGGCTTCAATAAAAACCCAACTACTTCGTTGCCTCTCATTCATGATGCTCACCATCATAGGTACGCTGCGCTCATTCATTTCGAGGCGCCTCGTATTTGGGCTTTTCTTAAAGCCTCTTTAAATTGAGCGCCTTGCATCTGACTACTTTCTGAAAGCCTATTGGATCCGATTTATTCTGGGCACCTTGGAGTTGAGCTTTTAAATCGCCCTTTGCCTATAATTAGGTTCCCATTGATTTCTTTTTGGGCTCTGAGCTAGAGGCTTTGCATGAGTAAAGAGCGGGCCATTGTGATTTTGTCGGGGGGGTTGGATTCTACCGTTGCGTTGTATCTAGCGCGGGAAAAATATGAGATTCCATTGGCTCTCACTTTTGATTATGGGCAACGTGCCGTGGAGCAGGAAAGAAAAGCGGCCCAAGCTATTTGTCATTTATTCGATATTTCCCACAAGTTTTTAGATTTAACTTGGTTAGGGAAAATTACGAAAACTGCTTTGGTAAATAGCGAACATTTGCTTCCTGCGCTTAAAATGGCTGAGCTCGATAACCCAGAATTGGGCCTTAAGTCTGCGAAAGCTGTGTGGGTTCCGAACCGAAATGGAGTATTCATTAATATTGCGGCCGCTTTTGCAGAGGCAGAAAGTATAAAAATTTTAATTACGGGTTTTAATGCAGAAGAAGCGGCAACCTTTCCGGATAATTCTCTGGATTATGTAAAGGCTGTGAACCACGCGTTAGATTATTCTACTTCTAACCAATGTCGAGTGGAATCGCCGACGATTGGATGGGATAAAACTCAAATTGTGAAAGAAGCAGCGGAATTAAAGGTTCCTTTTGAAAAACTCTGGAGTTGTTATGAGTCGGGTGAAAAAATGTGCGGAAAATGTGAATCTTGTTTGCGGTCGAAGCGCGCTTATCTTGCGAATGGTTTAATAGAAAAGTGCCAGGCACTTTTTGTAAGTATATGACCGAGTGCGGGTGCCCGCAAAGTGGGGGCACGAGGAAATGGTTGGAGATGGGAATCGGAAACCATGAAAAATATTAAAATACAATTTATTGAGAAAGAAATCGCCTATACCGGATCTGAACTTCGATCTCATTTTATTTACGACCAGTTTGATCTTTTGGGAGATGCTTTAGTTTCTTTTTGCGGCCCTTGTGAGGTGAGTTTAGAGCACATGGTCGATTTAGAAGATGTGAAATCTAATAGCCCCATTTATTCGGAAAAAATGCTGCATTTTTTGGGGGAATTTTACGATTTGAGCTTGGCGGCGACGGTTTTTCTCCAGCGATTGCTCATGAGTTTAATCTTAGAAGAATTTCATAAAAATGGATTCTATTCCATCTTTCGGGACGGAGATGATTTGTATGAGGATGATGCGAAGATTTCGGTTTCGATTGCAACGCTTTCTCCAAGCTCCACCTTAATTCATGTTGGGATCAATATTTCCTCAAAAAACACCCCTGTAAAAACAAAAAGCCTCTCGGATTTTAAAATCGATCCCGCTGGATTTTCGAAAAAGATTTTGGGGGCTTTTAAGAAAGAATTTGAAACTTCTCTCCAAGCCACTTGTAAGGTGAGGGCTGTCCAGTGAATAACCCAGCGAAATTGGTTGAAATTTTTTCCTCGATTCAAGGAGAAGGTCTTCGAATCGGAGAAAAACAAACTTTTGTGCGCTTTCAGGGTTGTGCCTTAAGGTGTTGCTGGTGCGATACCCCTGAAAATTTTTCTCCGAGCCCCCAATATCGGGTCGAAGAAGAGGAGTGGAGCGGCAACTGGAGTTATCATCCAAATCCGGTAAACCCGCAAAGTTTGAGTGATTGGCTTTATTTCTTTAAGAATAAAACAGTGAGTTTAACGGGCGGGGAACCTCTGCAGCAGATTGGTTTTTTGGAGGATTGGCTTCCTTCTTTAAACTCTGATTTTCATTTTTTCTTGGAAACCAATGGTGTGCTCCCGGATGCCCTCGAAAGAATTCTACCGTGGATTCATACCGTCAGTATGGATTTTAAGTTAGAAAGCTCAGCTCACACGGGCCGGTTTGCAAAACTTCATGAAGAATTTTTAAAGATCGCGAAAAAAGCCCCGGAGTGTTATGTAAAAATAGTACTGACTCAAGATACCGAAGAAGGGGAGCTTGAAGAAGCCATTCGGTGTGTTAACAAAATTGCCCCCAATATTTCTGTGATTCTTCAACCCGTGAGTCGGACTTTAGATTTTAAACAAGATTTATCGTTGGCTAAGCTGGCGCAGTTAGAAAAAGTGGCGGCGCGTCTTTGTGAGCGCTTAAGGGTGATTCCCCAGACTCATAAATTATTAGGAGTTTTATAATGCGTAGTCGTGAGGAATTTGAACTTCTCGAACAAAAAAATCTGGCGCCCTATGCTTGCCATTCGGGGGCCTCTTCTGGCCGGGAATATGAAGAAGCTGAGCATCCCATCCGAAGTCGGTTTCAACGCGACCGCGACCGCATCATTCATAGTAAAGCATTTCGCCGCCTCGAATATAAAACTCAAGTTTTTGTGAACCACGAAGGCGATCATTATCGCACGCGTTTGACGCACAGCTTAGAAGTGGCCCAAATTTCTCGAACGATTGCGCGAGCCCTTTGCTTAAATGAGGATTTGTCGGAAGCGATTGCTTTAGCCCATGATTTAGGACATCCGCCTTTTGGTCATTCTGGTCAAGATGTGATGAATGAGCTCATGCAAGGGCACGGTGGGTTTGAGCACAATCGTCAATCGTTGCGGGTAGTGACTTTACTTGAAAAGCCTTATGTCAGTTTTCCGGGTTTGAACTTGACCTATGAAGTTTTAGAGGGAATCTCCAAACATTTTACGGAATATGATTTACCTCAGGGGCGCGGATTTATTCGCGAAGGGGAGCCGAGTTTAGAGGCGCAGTTGGTAAATTTGGCGGATGAAATTGCCTATAATAATCATGATCTCGATGATGGTTTGCGTTCTCAAATGATTAATTTTGAGCAATTGCGCGAAGTAGAAATCTGGCAAGATAATTTCGAAAAGGTCTGTAAAAAATCCCCGGAAATTTCGGATGAATTAAAAGCGCGGGCAACCATTAAAGAATTAATTAATTTATTGGTAACCGATTTGCTCACCCAAAGTGAAAAAAATATTGCAGAAAAAAATATCAAAACCTTGCAAGAAGTTCGAGAAAGAGGCGGTCAGCTGATTGGGTTTAGTGAGAAAATTAAAAAACAAACCACTCAATTAAAACGCTTTTTGTTTTCAAATCTTTATCGTCACTACCGTGTAGAACGCATGGCAGTGAAGGCTGGAAGAATTTTAACGGATTTGTTTGGTGCTTATTTAAACAATCCTAAAATTTTATCGCCTGAAGTTTTTGAGAAATCGACGGAGGTCGATAAACATCGCGCAGTTTGTGATTATATTGCTGGAATGACCGATCGCTTTGCCTTAGAAGAACATGAGAAGTTGTTTAACCCGCATTCAAAAGTTTAAAAAAGGAATCTTATGAAAGATCGACAAGTTGAAATCTTACTTCAAACTCCCCTTTTAATTGTAGGTGAACGCGAAGCCATTAAGCAAAAACCAGTTTTGGCGCATGTTTCCAGAGTATTCGGAAAAATCGTTCAAGAAAATAGTGGAGGAGTTTGGCTTGAAGTGAAGTCGATTGGTTCGGAGAAAGCCTTAGATCGTTCCCCGCCTTGGAAAGAAATCTTTATTCCGTATCATAAGATTGATTACGTGGTTTTTTCTTAATTCCAATAATACCCCAACACCTTCCGCACATAATTATTCGTTTCACGGTAAGGGATTGTCTCAATAAATTCATCACAATTGCTTTTGTCGCGAAGCTTAGTCCAACGCTCCACCGCATCCGGGCCGGCATTATAAGCGGCAATCGCGTAGGGCAAGCTCCCTGAAAACTTCTCTAAAAGTATTGCCAAATAATGAACACCTAAATGAATATTCAAAGAGGGATTGGTTAAATCTTGGGGGTCAAAAGGACTTATTTTAAGATCTTCGGCCATATCGTAGCCGGTTTCGGGCATGAGTTGTAACAAACCCGAAGCACCTACCGGAGAAAGGGCCTCGGGTTTAAAATGACTCTCTTGATACATGATTGCCCAGATGAGTTTTTCAGGAACTTTTTCTTTTTTAGAAAAACGCTGAACAAGTTCTTGAATCCCAGGGTCTGAAGAAGTCAGCCCAGCGCTTTGAAGCTCTAAAAAACTTTTTGCGGGGCATTCGGTCTTGCCTTTTTGTTGTTTCATCCATTCCGCATAAAAATGATCTTGATTGAGTAGGCTTTCTTTTTCTCTTTCTGCTTCTTCTTTTTTTCCTGCGGCACTTAGAAATCGCATCCTCCAATAAGAAGTTTTTCCAGGAGCGGTTTTCGAACCATAAAGAGATTCATAAGTATTGAGAGTGGCAAGTGCTTGTTCGTTCTTCCCTAATTTATATTCACACCACAGCTTTTGCCACAGCGCTTCGTCTGCCTTCTGACTTTTGGGATAATTTTCTAAAAAACGGTTAATAGTGGGTATGGCCGTTTCACAACGGTTTGCATCGGTTAATATAAAGATGCGCCGGTATTCAAGGCTGGGCGTGCTTTTTGAGGATACGGCTTCGAGTTTATCGAGGCTCGCCAAGGCTTGGTCGAATTGATTGGAGCGTACATAAGAAGACACTAATTTATCTAATACTTCTGCATCATTGGGCGAGCGTTCGGCGAGCTTCGCGTAATAAGTAGCAGCATCGGGATATAAGCGCGCTTTAAAAAAAATTTCTGCGGCTTCCGCTTCACGGCGACGCTGTTCGTCGGGAGGGAGAGTCTCTAAAAACTTTTTGTATTCTAAAGCGGCTTTAATCCATCTTTCTTGAGCCCTTAAAGAAAAAACGATTCTCTCTGCCTCAGAAAGCGAAGAAGGTTGCTCAATAACATCTTTTGAAGAATTTTTTTTCTTATTTACCTTGGTAAAACCCAAGCTGTGAAAACTTAATAAAAAAAACAAGGTACTTAAAAAAATACTTAATTTCTTCATGTATTATTCCTTAGCCCAGATGAACTGGATAAGAGGCTAAAAAGAAGTTCCTACTTGTAAAATAAGTGTCCCATATTTCAAGCTGGCTTGAGTAATCGGATCATGAAGTCCTGTAAGGAATTCACGACCCTTTACAATAATTCCATAACCTAATCGAGCAGTTAACGGTAATCCATAACCAATCGTGAAGTCTCCCCGAAGTTCTGTCCCAACACCCCAAAGAAATTCATTCCACGCAGGAGCATCGTTAAAGACAGTTCCTAAGTCACTAAAAAAGACTGCATAGAAAGACTTTAAAAAGATAGGACCAGTTCCTAGCCCACGATCTACAAGCATCAGAGGTAAGCGATATTCGGTAGAAAAAAGCAGGGCCCTTTCTCCCGAAAAAGTGATTTCGGGTAGGCCTCGGAGAGGATAAAGCATGGGGGTATCCTCTGAAAAAACTCCTTCTCCTAAATCGCTTCCCATTCGAAAAACGCCTTGAAAGAGTTTATCGCCAAAGTTTACGCCACCCATAAAACGGAAGGCCAGTACGTGATGGTCAGCCCAAGGGAGCTCGGTATATTTTCGAACATCGACTTCAGCAATCTTTGTTTCATTTCGTGGGCTCGAGCCTAAGGCTTGATCGTTGATTTGTAAGGTAAAACGAAAACGCATACCTTCTTCGGGGCTAATCGAAGCAGGATAGCGCTCTGCGCTACGATAATTATAGTTGAGGCCAAAGCCTGAAAAGTTTCCGAGGTTCAAAAGTGGTTCGAAACCACCTAAAAGACCGGACTCGTCATCTCGATGTAAAAAGGAATAATAAAGATTGAAGCGGTGTTTGCGGAGAGGAAGAATGATTCCAGCCGAGACCCGCCGCCATTCTTCGTAATAATTTTCGCCTACACCAAAGATATTGCCATAATTAACAACCAAATCATTGAAGCTCACATAAGCAGGGGTCCACCAGCGGTTATAAGTATATAAAAAATCCCCTCCCAAGAAATTGGCATCAGTTCGGTAGGTGACGTCTCCCGACCAAATGTGGCGGCCTAAAGGGTCTGCGTTATTAATTCCCAATGAAAGCAGTGCCCCTCCCTGGCCAAACACGAAGCCGGGCATGAGATAGCGGGGAATAAAAAGTTTCTCGAAAGGATTATATTTTTTAATGGTGTAATCGACTGCGGGCGGGGCTTCTAGTGCGGCTTGGTTTTGCTTTTCGGATAAATTATTTTCAGAATCCCAAGGGGCATGAACACAAGGCTGTGCGCTGCAGTTCGAAGTTGAGGGGGCTTGTTGGGCCAAGTTTATTTTTTTCTGTCTCTTGTTTTTCTTTGGTTTTTTAATGAGCTCTTTTATTTTTGAAGGGGGGGCAGGAAATTTAACAAGCTCAAAGCCTCTGCCAAAATAATGTTGAGCGTAAACATTGCCATTCGAATCAAGCTGAGGTTGAAAAAGACCACTTAAGACATTTGAAATTTTTTCACCTGTCTTCTGCTCGGTTCCGACTTTGGAAGAAGAGAATGAGCCTAAGTGAATGCGGTAAATATTGGTGATACCAGATACATCAGAAGAATAGTAAATCCATTTACCGTCTTTGCTCCAGACTGGATTATTCTCAAGGGCCACATTTTGGGTGAGTTGGGCGAGAACCTTTCCTTCTAAATCGTAGAGGTATAAATCTCTCATTCCATTGATCCAGGTGGAGACTACGATTTGTTTTCCATCGGGCGAAAAACGAGGGTTTGAAAATTGGGTATAAGCGGGAGAGTGAGTAATTTGATGGGTTTCTTTGCTTTCACGGTCAAGGAGGAAAAGCTCGGTACTTCCGGTCAAATCACCTACATATAAGATTGATTTCCCATCTGGAGAATAATCACCATCGGAGGCACGTTTTCCATGAGTGAGTCGAGTTTTCTTCTTCGTTGCAATTTCCACTTCAAAAAGGTCGTTGTAATAATAAAAAAACTTGTGAAACTTTGGCATGCTAAAGAGTATTCTGGAGCCATCGGGCGAAAAACTGAGTTGTTGGCTCTCGTCTTTGCGAAGAAGCAATTCGTCTTTTGAAGAAGCGAGATCCATTAATCTAATTTCAGGAGGACCATCGATACCGGTGGTGACATAAGCGATCTTATTTTGATCGGGAGAGAGTGTGGCTGCTTTAATAACATCTTTTTTGTGGAGGACTGTCTCTAAAGGCGTGAGTCCAGCCGCAGATACTTGTTGGGCAACTGCTTGGTATTGAGTTTGAAGAAAATTTTTCCACTCCGCCCAGAGTTTAAAAAAGTTTTTGTCATCGTAGGTGTTTCGGGCCTTATTGTTTAAGGAAAAAAACCACATCGAGTTGCCATAGCGATTGATAAATTCGGTAATTTTTTCCTCGCCATATTGTTCGGCCATGTATTGCCAGAACGCTCCACCATAAATATAGGCGGCAGTTCCCGAAGGCCATTCCACTCGATCACCCGAGAGCATGTCTACTTTTAAGAATTGATTATTGAGGATATCGGTCCGCAAAATCATATCGGCATAGGTGCTGTGGTTTCTGCCTTTTCCTCCGAGACTTTCCTCGTAAACTGCGATGCCTTCCCGTATCCATTTAGGGCTTAGACTATTGGGAGCGATTAATTTGCCGAAGAGCCAATGGAAAGGGTTGGTAATGCTTCCGTGTTGATCCATGTGCAGAATGTGGGTGAATTCATGGGTAAAGAGAATATCCAGCCAATTATCGTAATAACTCAGTGCTGAGTTCCCATCGGGCGGTGCCACAAAAAGAATCATGTAATTATACGGTAGAATGGTAGCTAAGCCGTTGGCTTTATCAATTTGGTCTGTAATCACTACTTCGGTGCGACCCCAAGGCTTCCAATTTAATTTTTTACTGAGAATTGCATATTTCTGTTCGGCAATGGGAGCGAGTTTAAGAGCGATTTCTTCTTCAGCTTCATAAAAATGGATATTGAAATGTTCTGTTTTTAGAGTTTTCCACTTTAAACGAGGATCGGTGAAGGCAGCTTGTAAGTTGAAGCTGCTTGTGAGAAAAAGACAGAGACAAAAAAAGAAGAAAATCTTTTTGAGCATTAGATTTAAATAAATTTATTTAGAGTAGTTTTAGAGAGAAGAACACACAATGTGGATAAATCGCAAGAAGAGTATTCTGTTTTTTATA
>CAYWGE010000049.1:0-578 GCA_964457215.1 uncultured Pseudomonadota bacterium | reverse complement strand
GCGACACTAGCTTGTCAGGATGATGTTGCGACATCTGTTTTTTATAGGCTTTTTAGGGATTTTTGGAATCCTAGCGGGGCTTTTTTATATTTCGTTTAAATTGGAGAATTTGAAAGAACCGCTCATCGTTTTTTTGAAAAGCCAAATTTCGGGAAATTTAAGTATTGAAGAAGCTAAAGTTTCTTTTTTTCCGCCAGGTCTTAACCTCAAAAATATTTCTCTTTTTGCCCCAGGAGAAACGACTCCATCCGCGACCGTTGAACAGGCAAAACTTCGTTTTCATTACATCCCTGTGCTTCAAGATAATATTCAAACTACTCTTTGGATCGATCATCCTCGCGTCCAATTCTATCGCCAAGCAAATGGGCAAGCCAATATGGAAACCATTTTTGCCCCTCTTTTAAAAGGCGAGGCCCAAGATTCAAAATCGGCTTTTTCCAAATTATGGAGAAAAAAGCTTGAAGTAGATCGAATTCGAATTCGGCAAGGGAACTTTTTTATTAATCTTGGAAATCCAGATCAAAAAACATAACTTCGAAATTTAAAAGCACAAAATTAAGCTCAGAAATACAGAGGTA
>CAYWGE010000048.1:1597-10084 GCA_964457215.1 uncultured Pseudomonadota bacterium | reverse complement strand
GTAAATTATCCCTTTAGTTCGGGGCCTCTCAATCCTACTGACTTTATAAAACTTTATTCTCAATTTTTCCCGGCGAATAGTCGCAGCTGCTTTGCGAAAACTCAGCCAATCCAAGACGAAGAACTTTATAATGTTTTCTGTGCTGGTACTGTTTATCGTTTCACAAAAATAAAGGGGATGTTTAAATTAATCGAGATTTCTGCTTTAGATTAATAAAAAAAGCCCTTCTTATAGAAGAAGGGCTTTTAGAAATTTTATTTTCTTAGTTTTAGAATGCCCATTTAAATTGAATCGGCATGAGACGAGTCGCAAAAGCGGCCTTATCTCCGTTAAAGAGAATATTAAAAGACACATCCGAGCCTAATTTTACGTGTTTGGTTAAATCAAACTGAAATCCAAAAACCGGAAGCGCAAAATCGCCAAATGCACTCGTGTTATGATCAAAGGCGACTAAGAAGCCCACGCCGGCACCGACAAACAAATTAAACCGCTCGTGGTTGGGAAAATCGAAATAATAGCGAAAGCGGGCCCCAAATCCTACAGAATCTGTTCCGCCCACGGTTCCATCGAAGCGTCCTGATAAACTGATATGATCCGTTACGAAGTATTCAGGTTCTAAATCAATATCAAAGGCAGGATCAAAACGATCGGAGCCTACAAAAATTCCGATTCCAGTGCCGAGTTGAAATTGCCCCTTTTGTGTGGAGGCGTGGGAGGAGAGAGAAAAGAAGGTGATGGAAAATAATACAACGATAAAAAGAAGAAGGGTTTTGGTTCTCATGAGAGTCCTCGTGTTTAGAAAGTTATTAAATTACCCATTTCCCCATCTTCCTTTTTGCTTATAGCGAGATGTTTCCCAATCGACAATGTTTTTTTCTAATTAGAGAGATTTTTATTTCTCTTTCTTCTTCAAACAAAAAAAATAAACCTCTGAAAGCGTCAATTGACGAGGCCTATCAAAGATGTTAGCCCCCAGCGGATTTGTTTTGTTTAAAAAGGAGTTTTTTAAATGCCAAAAATTAAAAAAGTGCATGCAAGGCAGGTCTTGGATTCACGAGGAAACCCCACTTTAGAAGCAGAAGTCTTAACCGAAGAAGGTGTATTGGGACGAGCCATTGTTCCTTCGGGAGCTTCGACAGGTGAACATGAAGCTTGCGAGCTCCGGGATGGAGACAGCAAACGCTATTTAGGAAAAGGCGTTTTAAAAGCGGTTGAAAATGTAAAAACTAAGATCAACGAAGCGCTCGTTGGAAAAAATATTATCGATCAAAGGCAGCTCGATGAAATTCTTCTTAAATTAGATGGCACAAAAAACAAAACGGCCTTGGGAGCCAACGCGATTTTGGGTGTTTCATTGGCCGCGGCAAAAGCGGCTGCAACAACAGAACGTCTTCCTTTGTACCAATATTTAGGAAAGCTTTTCAAAAATAAAAATTGGATTTTACCAGTACCGATGATGAATATCATCAATGGTGGCGCGCACGCCGACAATAACATTGAACTTCAAGAGCTCATGATTATGCCCGTCTGCGGCGGAAAATTTTCAGAAGCGCTTCGTGCGGGAGTTGAGGTTTTTCATCATCTTAAGAAATTGTTGCAAGATGCGGGTTATTCGACTGCCGTGGGTGATGAAGGTGGTTTTGCCCCTTCGTTAAAATCCGACCGAGAAGGGCTAGAGTATATCGTTAAAGCCATTGAGAAAGCAGGTTATCGCCCAGGAGAAGATATTTTTATCGCGTTAGATGCGGCGTCGAGCGAATTTTTTAAACAGGGTAAGTATTATCCTGTTGAAGGAAAGGCTCATTCCGTAGAGGAAATGATTGAGTATTATGCAGGCTTTAAAAAAGATTTTCCTCTCGTATCCATCGAAGATGGTTTGGCTGAAGATGACTGGAGTGGATGGAAAAAATTAACTGAGGCTTTAGGGAAAAAACTCCAATTAGTCGGAGATGATTTGTTTGTGACGAATGTCGAACGATTGCAGCGCGGTATCCAAGAAAAGATCGCAAATTCTATTTTGATCAAAGTAAACCAAATAGGTTCGCTTTCCGAAACTTTAGATTCGATCGCGCTTGCCCATCAAAATAACTATACAGCGGTTATTTCACATCGTTCCGGAGAGAGCGAAGATAGTACCATTGCGGATTTAGCGGTTGCTACAGCGGCTGGCCAAATAAAAACTGGCTCTGCTTCTCGGAGTGATCGACTTTGTAAATATAATCAACTTTTACGGATCGAAGAAGAACTCGGCGGGAATGCCCAATTTTTAGGGAGAGCGAGTTTGAAAGTTTAGGAATGGAGTTTTTTACTAAAATTGGTAGCGCAATTTTCAAATTCTTAGCTTCTTTGAAGCTAGCGGTCTTCGTTTTGTTGGGTTTTGCCTATGTTTTGGCCTTAGGAACCATCTACGAGTCGTTATATGGCACCCCTGTCGCTAAAGAAAAAGTCTACAACACCATTTGGTTTTCTCTTCTTTTACTTCTTTTAGGAATCAATGTCTTCTGCGCGGCCCTGTCGCGCTTTCCTTGGAAAAAACATCATATTGGTTTTGTAGTCACGCATGCAGGTATTATCACTATTCTCATTGGGTCCTTTATCACTCAAAAATATGGGATCGATGGGAGTATGGCTCTGAGCGAAGGAGAGTCCAGTGATCGTGTGGTCTTGGATGAACCTTTAGTTCAAGTGGCAGAGCCCGATGCCGCTTCGGTACAAACATGGCGAGTGCGATTTTTGGCAAATCCTCCTAACCCTCAAAAACCTTGGGTACAAAAATTAAAAGGGGGAGGGGAGGTTGAAGTTGATCAATATTATCAGCACGCCATGCCCGTGTTACAGGTAAAAAAAGAGGGGAGTAAAATTAACCCTGCCTTAAAAATTGTTTTTTCAGGGATGCCGGGACAATCCGGAGAGATCAATCAATGGATTTTTGAAAAAGAAGCACCCAACGCTCCGCATAAAGTTCAAATGGGCCCCGCCCAAATTTCTTTTCTCTCAAAAGAGGATTTAGAAAAAATAAGCACTAAGACGTATGGAGCTCAAGGTGCCGAGCCTCAAGTTTTAGGAAGTTTAGAGCTTCGTTTTGAAGATGGAAAAACTCTGTCGGTTTCGGTTCCTGCAAAATTAGGTAAGGTTTCTGTTCCTGATACTCCTTACATCTTAGATTTTTTGCGCTATTTACCCGATGCCCATGTCGTAAAAAATGAGCTTATTTCTGAAACAAATAACCCAAATAATCCAGCAATAGAATTCGATATTTATAATGATAAAGTTAAAGAAAAGCATATTGTTTTTGCCAATTTTCCAGACTTAGAAGGAATCCACGGAACGGGACAAAAATTAAAAATAAAAACTCGATTTCAAATTCAATCTAATCTTTCAACTCCCAAGGCAGAGCTTGTTTTGGCGCGCGCAGATCAAAAAGAAGAGCCCGAGTTTATTTATTATAGAATTTTCCGTCAGGGGAAATGGCAAGAAATTGAAAAGGCAAAAATCGGTGAAGAGCTTGCAACCGGATGGATGACCATTCGGTTTAAAATAGATGAATATATTTTAAAAGCAGAGCCTGAGCTTTATTACCGCAAAATAATTCAAAAAGGAAATAAAGAGAGCTCTGCACCTTCTGCGATTCATCTCAAAATAAAAAAAGACGGGAAAGAATTAAGCACTTGGTTAGAGCAGGGAGATTTTGCTCAGTTGCTGCTCGAAGGAAATCCCTATTTACTCCGCTATGGGCTTCGCGCATTGCCCTTAAATTTTAATCTCCATTTAAACACTTTTAAAGTTTTGCGTTATCCTGGCAGTAATTCTCCGAGTTCATTTGAAAGTGAAGTGAAGGTTGCGCCCAAAAGCGGGCAGACCTTTGATGTGAAAATTTACATGAATCATCCCTTGCAATATGAAGGGTATACGTTTTACCAATCGAGTTATCAAGAAAGCCCTGGCGGCCCTGCGGTTTCAATTTTTTCAGTAGCGCGAGATCCGGGCACGCCGGTCAAATATTTGGGTTCTATTTTATTAGTCTTAGGAATCGTTCTAATGTTTTGGTTTAAGCCACTTTTTATTCAGAAACGATCACAAAAAAATGAATAAACTTCGAAGTATTTTTCTTATTTTTTTTCTCTTCTTTATAGCGACTTCCTCTCAGGCGCTTGAATGGGATTTTTCTGTCATTCGAGAGATTCCTATTTTAGATCAAGGGCGCATAAAACCTTTCGATACCTTCGCGCGAGAATCTGTTCAAATGATCACGGGTAAGAAAAGTTTTGAAAAGCAAGATCCGGTTCAAACACTCCTCGACTGGTTTAGTTTCCCAGATAAAGCGATTCAAACGCCTCTTTTAGATGCACGGTACGAGCCTTTAGCAAAACGCCTAAAATTAGAACCAGTGCACGGAAGAGTTTCGCCAGCGGCCTTAACAAATAATTCCTTATTCAAAGAAGAGATTGAACAGGTGATGATGAAGGAGCAGGCGGGAGATAAGCTCACGGAGAGTGATAAGCAGCTGCAATCTTTATTTTCGAGAGCAAACCTTTTTCATCAAATCTTAACGGGCGAATCTTTAAAAATTATTCCGCTGCCTCATTCTTCGGAGTGGATGAGCTTAGAAGCCAGTCAGGATCCTGAAAAAATGCAGATTGTGAAAGAGTTAATTTCTGCTTATCAGCAAAAGGAAGCGTCTCGTTTTTTACAGGCCTCTTTAAGTTTGAAAACAGCGCTTGGCAAAGATGCTCAAACTAACACTTTCTACACCTCTCAAAGTCAAATTGACCGAGAAATCCGTTTTAATCAACTTCATCCCTTTCAAAAAGCCTGGATTCTTTTTTGTGCGAGCTTTATTTTAGTTCTTCTTTGTTTCGTTTTTTCTGCACGCTGGCTCTACCTTTTGGCCTGGATCACCGCTTTATTAGGAATTGGTATTGCAAGCTACGGTTTTGTTTTACGCTGCCTGATTGCAGGAAGGCCTCCTGTTTCTAATATGTATGAATCGGTCATTTGGGTGAGTGTTGCCGCCATGGTTTTTGCTTTAATTTTTGAGGCAATCTATCGCTCACGTTTTTTTCTTCTATCTGGCGCCATTGGAGCAACAATCGGATTAGTTTTAGCGGATAATCTTCCGAATGTTTTAAGTCCTAACATCAATCCTTTAGTTCCGGTGTTACGCAGTAATTTTTGGCTTACTATTCATGTGCTGACCATCACACTTTCGTATGCAGCCTTTTTGGTGGCGACGGGCGTTGGGGAAATTGCCTTAGGCTTTTATGCTTTTAAACCCCAAGCTCAAGAAAAACTAAAAAGTTTGAATCTGTTTGTGTATCGTGCGGTGCAGTTAGGAGTGGTCTTGGTGGCCGCTGGTACCATTTTAGGAGGCGTTTGGGCTAATTATTCGTGGGGACGCTTTTGGGGTTGGGATCCTAAAGAAGTATGGGCCTTAATTGTACTTTTAGGTTATATTGTTATTTTGCATGGCCGGTATGCGGGCTGGTTGAAAAATTTTGGAATGATTGTCTGGACAGTCCTGGCGTTTTTATTGGTACTCATGGCTTGGTATGGAGTCAATTTCGTCTTGGGAGTAGGGCTGCATTCTTATGGTTTTTCAAGCGGTGGTTTTAAACAAGTGATGCTTTTTGTGCTCGTGCAACTCGCTTGGGTTGGTTTCGCCACTTATCGTTATCGAACTTCGAAAGCACGCGCTGAAACTTAAAATAGTGCGACTCTCAAATGCTCAGGACTTTACCGTATGAAAGCAGAATTCATTGCCTTTAGTCCTTCTCGAGAAGCTTTTCCGAAAGTTTCTTTTCCAGAAATCGCCTTTATTGGTAGGTCGAACGTAGGCAAATCCAGTTTAATCAATACACTTCTCAAAGAAAAAATAGCACGCACGAGTTCAACTCCCGGTCGTACCCAAGGCCTTTGTTTCTTTAAAGTGGCGCCACGTTTTGTTTTTGTTGATTTTCCGGGTTTTGGATATGCTAAAGTCTCTAAAGAATTAAAACAGCAATGGTCAAAGCTCGCAGAGGAATATTATCAATCTGACCGTCCTTTAAAGGGAACTATTTGGATTCTAGATGCCCGACGAGAATTCGATGAATTAGATGTGCAAACCTATGAATGGTTAACGAAACTCGAAAAACCTTTCATTTTAATCTTAAATAAATGTGATCAGCTTCCTCGAAAAGATTGGGAGCACAAAAGAAAAGCACTTGCCTTAGATCTCAATTTCGAATTGGCTAATATCATTCTCTTTTCAAGCAAAACCCAAGAGGGTGCAAAACAACTTTGGCGTTGGATTGAAAAAATGTAATTTTAATATGAATGAGAACCACTCTTCTCCACTGCTTATAGAACCCATGACTCTGCAAGAGGTCGAGCAGGTTCTTGAAATTGAAAAGCAGTGTTTTACCCAACCGTATTCCCGACAAATCCTTGAAGATGAATTGGCCTTAGATGTTTCTCATCTTCGTGTCTTGAAATTAGGCAAACGAATCATCGGTTTTTTAGATTATTGGTTGGTCAACGACGAAATTCATTTAATCAATATTGCCATTTTACCCGAATTTCAACGACGGAATTATGCCACCCTGCTCATGAAGTATCTCTTGGAAGTAGGGCGAGAGAAGTTTTGCAAAAAGATTTTTCTAGATGTGCGCCAGAGTAACGAAGGCGCTATTGCTTTATATCAGAAATTTGGCTTTATTGAGGTGGGCAATAGAAAACGTTATTATTCGGATAACGGTGAAACAGCAATCGTCATGGAAAAAATATTAGTCTGAAGTTCTCTGGCTGGGTTAAAAATCTGGACTTCAGGCACTAAGTAAGCAAGTGAGAGATTGTGATTCTATTAAGTAACCAACATTCTTTTGAATATATGGTTGCCAGTGGAGCCTTGGCTTACGACGGTAGGGGGTGGCCCTGGGAATGGCCTGTGCGATGGATGGGAGGCATCGATCCAACGCTTTTTACTATCGTCACAAAAACCTTAACCTATGCTCCTCGCCCGGGAAACTTACGTTGGACTCATCCTTGGACTTGTGTGAGACTTTTAAAAAATGGTGTAGTGAATGCCGTAGGTTTGACAAATCCAGGATACCGTTGGTGGCTTCAGACTGTCGCTCCACAGATCGCGAAAAGAAATTATTCCTTAATTGTTTCGATTACTGAAGACGACCCTCAAAAACTTTTAGAGATGGTAGCTGCATTCAATGGGCTTCCAATCAAAGGAATCGAGTTGAATGCTTCTTGTCCCAATACCCATCAAGAGCTGCATCAAAATGTAGATAAAGTAGTTACGGCTGTAAAAATCATGAGAGAAAATACTTCTCATCCTTTATTGCTTAAACTTTCCGTAAATCAAGATTATGTATCGATTGCTCAACAGAGCGAAGGAATTGTTGAAGCTTTTTCTATTAATTCTGTTCCTTGGAATTATGCCTTTCCCGGAGTCGCAAGCCCTTTATCCAATTTAGGTGGAGGAGGGGTTTCAGGTAAAGTCGCTCAAACTCATACTTGGAAAATGCTTAAACAGCTTTCTGAAGGGGTAAAAACACCGGTAATTGGGCCGAGTATTTGGGAGTATGCTGATATTCAGAAAGTGCGAGATTTAGGAGCAAAGGCGATTAGCTTCGGTTCTATTTTTATGCGCTATCCTTGGCGCCCCACTGCATTTGTAAAGCAAGATTTAGCGCGAAGGTCTTAAAGGCTAGAGGGTTTACAAACAATCCTCAGTACTTGCACAAAGTTTTATATTCCTTTAAACTTAATGGAGATAAACTTATGTTATCTAGCCAAGTACTAGTCTTAAATCGTAATTATATGCCGGTGCATATTACTACCGTCAAACGTGCATTTGTCATGCTTTACCAGGATATTGCACGGGTAGTGGATGAAGAGTATCGCACCTATGATTTTTTGACTTGGAGCGATCTGGCGGTTGAAGCGCATCACGAGTCGGTGGGACTGATCAATCGTTTAATCCGAGTGCCTCGCGTTATTTTACTCAATGTTTTTGATCACCTTCCTAAAAAATCGGTTCGTTTTTCGCGTTTGAATATTTTTTTAAGAGACAACAATACCTGTCAGTATTGCGGCGAGCGTTATTCACGGGTTGATTTAAATTTAGACCATGTAATTCCCAGAGCTCAAGGAGGAATCAGCACTTGGGAGAATGTGGTGTGTAGCTGTATCGATTGTAATCGCCGAAAAGGCGGCAGAACTCCTGCTCAAGCGCGAATGAAGCTCATTCGCAAGCCTGTAAAACCGCATTGGGGCTTTATGACCGATCTTCCTCAAAATAAAATGCATTTAGATGCTTGGAAACCTTTCTTAAATATAGTGGATTATAGCTATTGGAACACCGAGATTCAGAAGTAATGAATGATTCAGGATTAGAAAAAAAGCTCTCTATTCAAATTCCAGTTTCTATACCGCCTACGCGTATCGATATCTATCTTACGCAAATCAATTTAGGCTTTAGCCGCAGTCAAATCC